>JAGYJO010000382.1 GCA_018402095.1 bacterium | reverse complement strand
CAACATGTTTAGAGCCTTCGAACATCATGTGCTCGAATAAATGCGCATAGCCAGAGCGGCCAAAAGATTCCCTGGCAGAGCCTACGTGGTAGGTCATATCAACGTGGACCAGTGGATTGCTGTGGTCTGGCTGTAAAATTACCGTCAATCCATTGGGGAATTGGTATTTTTCATAAGGGATTAAATAGGGGTTTGCACTTCTTTCTATTTTTTCAACCAACAAGGGTGCTGCGGATATGTGTGACATGGTAATAACTCCCACTAAAAAGATGGTGACAAAAGCGATAGGGCCTTTGCACATGATGGTTTCCTCCTTTTTCCAAATGATCTGAAAATGTTTATACGTGTTTGCGAATAAACGTGCGTACGAAACGACCAAGACAGGTCGATATGGAAACTTTGTTTTGGACGGGAATGGTTCCCATCATAGCGTTATTGATTCTTCGGTGCCAGAGAGTGCTCTTTGTTTTGTTGTTTTTTCCTATTTTTCCCTAGAAGCACAACCTTGTATATAGTATTCTGCTCGAATGGAATTTTTTGTGTATGATCTGTGTTGCAAGGTGGCTACGTGGTAGCTCATTTTGATCGACGGGTATCGATTACCGCTAGGGCTGCGTCGCGTTCTCAAAAACATGCCATTCAAGAAAGACAATCGTTTGGTTTTTTCAAAGTACTTCGTACGATAGCTGGCCTATGGGCTGTTTCTCAGAGTCCTTTGGTGTCTGCTTCGGACTCTCCCCTACTGAATGCTGAGAATGGAATCAAGTCGCTACGTGGGACTGTTACGAAAGATACACCGTTTGAACACAGACGCCTTACACCCTCTCTCGAGATCTATGGTGGCTATGACTGTGTTTCTCTTCAGTCTGGTACTTTTCCCGAAAACAATGACTGCGATGTGTCTTGGCTCTTTGATACCTTGTCTGTCAGTGAATCAGATACGTATCTCAATGGGGTTATTCCCCTGAAACTAGCGGAAAATACAACCCTAACGACCCAATGTGCTGACTTTTCCGTTGGTGGTACGAACAGCTCTTGTGGTGGCTTGTGGGACGCGATGGATGCGT
>JAGYJO010000381.1 GCA_018402095.1 bacterium | reverse complement strand
ATTTACGCTGGTATACAGTTTTTCTATTTGTTTGCCGGCATCGTTGATGTAAAACTCTGTATGTACCTGATGCCCCGTTTCTTTGAGGAGCGTGGCAATAATGGAGCCCATGACGGCCCATCGACCATGCCCAATGTGTAGTGGTCCTGTTGGATTGGCTGAAACATATTCAAGTAAGACAGAATGGCTTTTTTTGATGTGTTTTTTGCCTGAAAAAGACATGCCGTCTGTCCATAAAAAAGCATCTGAGAAACGGATGTTCAAAAATCCACCGTGAATGGAGAAGTGAACGTCTGCACCAAAAAAAGCTTCCAAGTCCGGTATGATCGTTGCCAATGCGTGTGGTGGTGATAGTTTGAGCTGTTTGGCCAATGCAAACCCAAGAGGTAGGGCAAGGTCTCCCAGTGAGCTATCTGGTGGTACGGCCACCTGTACAGCGCTGTCTATGTTTTTACTTTTGAGTACGGTTTGAACGCCAGTTGCGATCCATTCTTTCATAGTTGTATGCTTTCTGCTTTTGCTTTAATAGTAGGAACTTTTGCCAGTAGCGCGACCAACTCAGCTCTGCTAATGGCACGTGAAGGTGAAAAATAGCCTCCGGGACTGAGTAATGAGGCAGAGACCAGTGCATCTATATCTGCGGCGGCCCAATGGGTTTTTGTAACGTCTACGAAATGGGACTCGGGGGTATCTGTTTTTGGCAAATCTAAGACACGTCGCAGTACAACTGCAACTTCTGCTTTGGATGCTGCTGCGTTCCCGAAAAAGCGTCCATTACGGAGTGATAACCATCCTTGAGATACAGCGCTGCGAACACGTTCTTGTTTGTCTTCTGGAATATCTAAGATAGTCATGTTTTCAGTACTCGCGGGAGGGCTGAAAATACGGTTCAAAAGCAAGGTTAACTCCAAACGTGTTACCGTTTTATGTGGTGAAAATGTGGGCTCGTAGTCAAATCGCCATCCCAACTGTGCAAACTGTGCGGCGGTATTGCCAGCCCAATGACCAGCCATATCTGAATAACCAGGTGTATAGGTAACCAATCTTACGGCAGTGCCAAACGAAGA
>JAGYJO010000380.1 GCA_018402095.1 bacterium | reverse complement strand
CCATTCGGTTGATTATGGAGGGATACACACACCTAAAACCAAAAAAAATCACAAGCGCGTTTCTGCAGGATATGCTCACAGAAATCCGCTACACACAAGACAAAACACCCGTCAGTCATCAACAATTAATCGAAACATGGCGACTTTTAAACGCTGGACTAAAAAAATATTCCCAACATCCAGACAGTCTCATCACCCAAATCGGAGAATTTTTCATTGAGAATGGTGCAGTATTAATACGAAACAAAGCCGAGTTTTCAGAACCTCCAACAATGAGCGTAAATCCAGAATCTACTGAAAAATTAAACCAACTAAAGCGGCAGTTTTATCACGAAAAACTATCCAATGCTGCAAAAGACACGCCTATAGACAGCATATCTACACCACTCATTCCCCTGAAACAAAAATCCATAGCACCCACAAAATCCACCAGCTATGGATGGACAGGCAGCGGCCAAGTGTCTATCGAACGACTCACGCAAGGCCAAGCCTATATCGAAAAAGTGATTCCCAGACGGGGCGATTCACCAAAGCCCGAAACCATCGTAATCATGGACCGTACGTTATCAGTGGGCACAGCAGCCTTTATACCCAATGAAACCCGCGATGCGTTCCTAGCACAGCTCATGATTGGACGCCGCCTCATTGTATTCTCCGAAATACCAAAAATAGATCAACTAGGCATCATCAGAGAAGACATCGTACAAGCGGTCGCCGAATCCCAAGGGATGATTTATCTCTCTCAACAAGCGTTAAGAAAACTCATGACACCATAGAAGGGCTAACGTCATTAATCCCATTGCAAAGTCCCTTCACGTAGGTGTCTCGCAACATCTCCACGATCTCCACAGACACCGACAAAGAGGGGATTCCCAGCGCCTGAATAGCCTCAAAAACACGTTGAGACAACGCCCGACGCATCTCCACTGAACGGCCAGAAACGACCTTGATCGTAATAAACACAAAATGCGTCGCATCAGGCACCGGCAAAAAGTCCACAAACGGCGTCATGCGGACTTTGATATCTTTTTGGGCAAACAAACCCGAATCGAGAGCAGCCGTATAAACG
>JAGYJO010000038.1 GCA_018402095.1 bacterium | reverse complement strand
CCTGCAATTTCACTATGACCTGTCTGATCGGGAGCTAGAAAAAAGACTACGATTTGATATGGCTTTTCGATGGTTTTGTGGATTTACAGCATTTGAGGATACCCCGGATCACAGCTTTTTCTGCCGATTCCGGAAGCTAATGGGAACAAAGAAAATCGGCGAATTATTCAAAGTGATCGTCAATCGAGCGAAAGAATCGGGTATTATGCGAAGTGTTTTTCGGTTTGCGGATGCGAAGGCTATTGTGACAAAAGAAACCACGTGGGAAGAGCGCGATCGTGCATTGGCGGCGGGAAAAACCGGAGTAAACAATAACAACATCGAGGATTATAGCGCCGACAAAGAGCCTCGCTTTGGATGTAAAGGAACGTCTAAATTTTGGTTCGGATATAAAGCACACGCTTGTGTAGATATGGGGTCGAACATGATTGAGCGAATAGCGGCAACCCCTGCGAACATTTCAGACCAAGAAGGCTTTGGGCATGTATGTCCCAAAGATGGCGAAATGGTTTTTGCAGACAAAGCGTATTGTTTAAAGAAAGCACAGGATGAGATAAAGAAAAACGGCGCCAATTCCGCTGCTATTTTGAAACGCAATATGAAGGACAAGAACAAAGATTTAGACCGTTGGAGATCCAAGGTGAGAGCCCCTTTCGAGGGTGTTTTTTCCAAATTTGAAAAACGAGCGAGATATCGAGGTTTGGCCAAAGTTCAGCTACAGCTCTTCATGGATGCCATTGTTTGGAATGTGAAACGACTTGTGACCATTAATCCGCCACCCTTCTTTGCCGGGGCATAGCGCCCCAAAGGGTGGATTCTGCCACAAAATGGCAGAATCCACTAAATTAAGGGAAAATATGGCCAAAAACTGACCTTTTTCACACCTTTTTTTGAAATTCTTGGTTTTGAACTCTCTTTTCGCGTTTTAGACGTTATTTTGCAACAGGCCCATGATTGAACGAGAATATTCTCCAAAATCCGGTTGCTCATTTTCCAGTTCTAGAAGCAAAAACTCCAAATTATTTGGCCCCAACACACAAAGCTCTAAACAGTCCATAATTTCTAGCTTCTCAGCCAAAAGATAGTCCTCTATTTTCGCTAGAACCATCATCTCAAAACGTATAGGAACCTCATTACATTTTTTGACCAAATCCAACAATTTCTGTGCCAGATTTTTCACATGCACCCAAAAACAGGTCAGTCCATATTCCTCATAAAACCCTGGAGGTGTAGTCGTACCCAGCCGCAGGGGTGGAACACCAGGGTCATCATAAATCCGTTTAAAAACAGAGAAATACAATTCAAAGCCAGCCAAATCTTTTTTTCCAATTTACCAATAACCAGATCTAAAAATTGAGACAACGACCAGTCCCACA
This sequence comes from bacterium, assembly GCA_018402095.1. GTDB lineage: Bacteria > Margulisbacteria > Marinamargulisbacteria > SXXA01 > SXXA01 > M30B43. The sequence continues at coordinate 9,794 of JAGYJO010000038.1, read as the reverse complement.
TCTCTTTTTTCACATCTGGTAATGTATTTTCTGGCTTGACGTATGAAATATACGCAAACGACATCAAAGACATCCCCGGATGCTGCGCATCCACTCCACGCAACACATCTATCGCATCATCAAACCGGCTTCTAATTGTCTGGTCCAACGTAGACACGGGCGGTTCCGATGCAACCAACTCCGCTAACAATGCCTCTTTGTATTCCAATGCCAATGCATACAAGGCTTCTATATACGCCAGTCTCTTTTCCGTCGCCCCTGGAATTTCATCTTCTCTCAAGCGGGTATTTTGAGTGGAATAATGAACCTTCGTTATCCGTCTCTGCGGTGGACAATTGATCAGAATGTCTCGAATATCTCGTGCCATATAAGGCTGCGTTTCGTCCACACGCCGCGCAAAAGCAGATGTCTGGAATATCCCCATCAAAAACATACCTGGTCGTATCCCCTATTTCCTCTTCCTGAACACGAATCCAGTTCAGTCTCAAATCTGTCAACCGCACTTGTAATATTTCTAAATTCATAAACCCCTACATCCTTTTTTACCAAAAAAAAAAACTTTCGATACAGCGCCTCAGTCTCAATAAGAAAACAGTCTACACAACACTGAACCCCCGCGCAACGTTAAGTATTTAAATAAATATTCAAATCAAACACACCGTCTTAAACCAGGATACAGCTGGATCTTGAGGATTTCTGGGATGGGGTGGATGATGCCCAATCATGAACTATGTCGGTTCAGACACTGTTCACGCCGCAAGCTCCTGATCGTCGATGCCGCGGGATATGATAACACTTCCATAATTCAGAGGGTTGAGTGAAGGCGGAGTCAAAGCCAAAACACATAGCCCCTCAATCTCCCTCTATGCTAAAGTACCCCCCACATTTCCAATCATAATTTCTGCTTCAATGGGGGTTTATATGACAGCTCAGACATTACTTGCTATTCCAAAAGACCCTAGCCTCAACGAAACCCGTGTCACCATCATCCCATCGGATGTCAAAAAACTCATCGCAAGCGGCCTACACGTCATTGCAGAAAGCCATTGCGGCATGGGCATTTATTCCGATGCTGATTACATAGCCGTCGGCGCAAGCATTGGTACCAGCACCACGGAAACCGTCCAAAACGCAGACATCATTGTCCGCATTCGCAAACCAGACCTCGCAAGTCTAGACGGGCTCAAAAAAGGTGCTATCCATTTGAGCTTCATGGATCCCAACAATGACCCGCTATTTATCCAAGCCTGCCTCGACAAAGACATCACCAGCATCGCGCTCGAAATGATTCCCCGCTCCACGAGAGCTCAAAAGATGGACATTTTGAGTTCACAGGCCAATTTAGGGGGATACGTCGCTGTCATATTGGCCACAGAAAAACTCGCCAAAATCTTGCCCATGATGACCACCCCAGCAGGTACACTCAGCCCCTCCAGAGTATTTGTTATAGGTGCTGGCGTTGCCGGATTACAGGCCATTGCTACAGCCAAACGATTGGGTGCACGCGTCGAGGCCTTTGATACCCGCCCTGTTGTCGAAGAACAAGTACAATCATTGGGTGCCAAATTCGTCAAAATAGAACTCGGGACCACGGGACAAACCACACAAGGCTACGCAACACAACTCACCGAAGAGCAACTTCAAAAACAACGCGACCTTTTGGCCAAGCACGTTGCCAGTGCAGACATCGTCATCACCACGGCACAAATTTTCGGCAAAAAAGCCCCCGTAATTGTCACAGATCAGATGATACAAGGTATGACACCAGGCGCTGTGATTGTCGACATGGCCATTGAATCCGGTGGCAATGTGGAAGGCTCACTACTGGATCAGACCACACTACGTCATGGTGTGCATATAATGGGAATCACAAATCTCCCTGGCAGGGTCGCTGTCCACGCGTCACAAATGCTGTCTGCAAATCTATGCCATTTGATAAACACATTTTGGAAAGACACGGCTATAAACCTCAATTTGGAAGACGATATTTTGGCCGGCTGTGTGATCACACACAAGGGAAAAACCCTACACCCCAACTTACACAAAGGGATGAAAGGATAATCATGGACATCGCAACAATCATACTCATGGCCTTTGTTTTGCTACTGGCCATTTTTCTTGGATTTGAGCTCATTTCAAAAGTACCATCGACGCTACACACCCCACTGATGTCCGGCTCCAATGCCATTTCAGGTATCACCTTACTCGGGGCGATGACCCTTGCAGGAAAAACAGATTTCCCTTTTGCCGCTATTTTGGGATTTATCGCATTGGTCCTAGCCACGATCAATGTCGTTGGCGGGTATATGGTCACACACCGGATGCTCTCCATGTTCCAAAAGAAAGGAAATTAAAATGGCCTCTATTATGATTTCCATGGTTTATCTGATAGCCACGTTTTTATTCATTTTAGGTCTCAAATGGTTGGGAAAACCGGACACTGCCGTCAAAGGAAATCGCTATTCTGCGATAGGAATGGGCCTCGCGGTTGTCGCGACTTTGTTCGAACAAGATATTCTGTCTTTCACATGGATTTTCGCAGGATTACTATTGGGTAGTGCCATAGGTTATTGGATAGCCCAACGGGTCAAAATGACAGGCATGCCAGAGATGGTTGCCCTACTCAATGGCCTTGGCGGCGGCTCTAGTCTCTTTGTCGGATTGGCAGCTACTCAGGTAGAAAGTATGCCCAATGTATTGTTTTGGATCGTCATTGCATTTTCCGTGATCATCGGATCCATCACGCTCACAGGCAGCTTCATCGCTTGGGGAAAACTCGCAGAGAAGATCCCCTCCAAACCCTTTCTATTGCCAGGTCAAAAATGGATTTCCGCAGCTTTGGTCGCCATCACCTTGGTTCTCACTGTTTGTCTCTCCTTATTTCCAGATATTGCTATGGACACGTTACTTGCCATTGCCTGCATTGCAGGATTACTCGGTATGCTGTCCGTTATGTCGATCGGCGGCGGCGACATGCCCGTTGTTATTTCACTACTCAATAGTTATTCAGGATTGGCTGCATGTGCAGCTGGTTTCGCCACACAAAACACACTGCTCATCGTGGCCGGCGCATTGGTCGGTGCCAGCGGCATTATCCTCACGAATATTATGTGCAAAGCCATGAACAGGCCCTTATCAAATGTGCTGTTTAGTGGATTTCAATCCACCAAAGTCACGACCCTAAACGATCAAACACAAGGAACCGCACAACCCATCACCGCTGATGATGCATTTATTGTACTGGAAGCCGCCCGTCAGGTTTTGATCGTGCCTGGCTATGGGATGGCCGTTGCTCAAGCCCAACACATGGTTCGTGAGCTAACCGAATACTTGGAAGCCAATGGCTGCGAAGTCCGCTTTGCTATTCACCCTGTGGCTGGTCGTATGCCAGGACACATGAATGTTCTGCTGGCCGAAGCCAATATTTCTTATGACCTATTACTAGATCTAGAAGACGCCAATGCCACAATGGAAACGATAGACGTCGGCATCGTGATTGGCGCCAATGACGTCGTCAACCCTGATGCCAGAGACAATAGCGAAAGCCCTATCTATGGTATGCCCATTATCAATATTGACTCGGCCAAAACAGTACTCGTACTCAAACGGTCTATGAGCAAAGGTTTTGCAGGCATTGAAAACCCACTTTTCTTCAAGCCAAACGTTCGCATGCTGTTTGGAGATGCGAAGTCCTCTTTACAAACATTGGCAGGGGAATTTAAAAACCTCGGATAAACATGGGTATCAAACTAAAATTATCGAGCTATTTATTACTAATCATTGCACTCATTTCAGCAGCAATCGCGATCAAGAATACACTCTGGATACCCACAGCAAGTCTCGACCTCGAACTGAGACACAACGCAGCCATCCTGCTACGCGATCGACAAAACCCATACACAACGTTGCTACCAGAAACACAAGCCGCCGCAAAAGAGAGCTATGCACCGTCGATTGTCGCCATGCTTATACCCTTGTCATTTCTCTCTTTTTCAAGCACAAAAATACTATGGCTATTCCTTAATTTTTGCGCAACAGGACTTATTCTTGGGCTTCTTTTTCAATTATTACATACAAGCAAAGACCAAACACGCCATCCCAAACACAGCATTCTCCTCATGGTAATACTTTGTTTTTAAAGCATCCACCGATGGCGTGTTGCTCTGGGAAACGGGCAATTTACACTCGTGGCCATAGCCGCTGCCACCCTACTTGCCGTATTTTTATCCAAAAACAAGCATATTCTTTGCGGGCATTGCACTCCAGTGTCGCCATGATCAAATATCCATTAACCGGTTTAATCTTTTGTTTTCCTATTAAAAGGCGATGGTTAAGTGTGGGAGCTATGGCAGGTATCCATGCTTATTTGACTATGGGATCAGCCTATTGGGCTATCCAAAACCCTTTCACATTAATTTGGCAATCACTCACCTCAAACACAGGAAACCTAAATCTAGGAATAGCCGATTTGGGTGTTTTCTTAAGCCCATACCCACAGCTTGCGATAGCCGCTCTCATTCTTTTCGGGCTTTCTTCGATTATTTACGCCTCAGCAAACAAGGGGCTATGTTACCGATGGTTGGTGTTACACTGCTCCTGACATTGCTCCTCAGCTACCACAGAATTTATGACTTTCAGCACTCATCATTCCTTTAGCGCTATGCCTATACAGCCCATCTCGCAACAGTCGTCACTGGATGTGGATCACTTTTATTGGGCTCATATTTTTGGCGAACGACTCATTCTCCTAACACAGGCGCCTTACAGCCTGTTCCAATGGACAGCAACAACAGCAACGGGGCTATTCATTTGGTCATCGAATGCCGCAACGCTAGCTCAGAAAAACCCTTCGTCTATAGAAAGACCCACACTTCCAATCCAGCCTAAAACCTCTGTTAAAGTATTCCTTCATTTTAGGCGGCTTTCGCAGAGCAAAGCATCGCTCCCATTAATGACCCCTTGTATAGCAATAACTGAGATCAGAATGTCAGTCCCTGAAAGGTTCGTATCATGAAAAACCGTAGCAACCCCAACACCCTTCCTGAGGACCATTTGGTTCAATACCCGCCGCTTCCAGGATCCGAAAAAGTATACCGTGTTTCAGAAAAACGTTCCGACATTCGGGTACCTTTTCGTCGTATTTCCCAAAGTGTCACGGAGCTCAATGGCGTTGAAACATTCAACCTTCCACTGAGCATCTATGACACCTCTGGCCCCTACACAGACCCCAATCAACCCATTGATATTCGCCAAGGATTACCAAAACTACGCGATACATGGATTGCAGAACGCCAAGACACCGACCTCGTCAGCAGCACCAAATCAAGCTTTAGAAAAGACCGCTTGGAAGACCCCAAACTAGACGCTATTCGTTTCCCAGGAAAGCCCGTCACTCGCGTGGCTTCTCCCGGCAAAAACGTCTCTCAAATGCACTACGCTAAAAAAGGCATTATCACCCCAGAAATGGAATTCATTGCTATTCGTGAACAATGTAGCCCAGAACTTGTCCGTGATGAAGTCGCCCGTGGACGCGCCATTATCCCCGCCAATATCAATCACCCCGAATTAGAACCTATGATCATTGGCCGTAATTTTTTGGTCAAAATCAATGCCAACATCGGCAATTCAGCTATTAGCTCCAGTATCGCGGAAGAAGTCGAAAAAATGACATGGTCTATTCGCTGGGGAGCGGACAACGTCATGGACCTCTCCACAGGCAAAAACATTCATGAAACCCGTGAATGGATTATTCGCAATTCACCAGTCCCCATCGGAACGGTTCCTATCTACCAAGCCCTAGAAAAGGTCAACGGCAAAGCGGAAGATCTCACATGGGAATTGTACCGTGACACATTGATCGAACAAGCGGAACAAGGCGTCGACTACTTCACCATTCATGCCGGCGTACGTCTACAATACGTCCCCCTCACTGCGAAACGGATGACAGGCATTGTTTCTCGTGGCGGCTCTATTATGGCCAAATGGTGCCTCGCCCATCACAAAGAAAGTTTTCTTTACACCCATTTCGAAGAAATTTGTGAAATCATGAAAGCCTATGATGTTTCATTTAGTCTTGGAGATGGACTTCGACCAGGCAGTATCGCAGATGCCAATGACGCCGCTCAGTTTGCGGAGCTTGAGACATTGGGTGAACTCACCGAAATCGCATGGAAACATGATGTACAGGTCATGATCGAAGGGCCTGGCCACGTCCCGATGCACCTCATCAAAGAAAATATGGACAAGCAATTGGAGGTTTGTAAAGAAGCACCATTTTACACATTGGGCCCATTGACGACGGATATTGCACCAGGTTACGACCACATTACATCCGCGATTGGTGCCGCTATGATTGGCTGGTTCGGGACAGCCATGCTCTGTTACGTCACCCCAAAAGAACACTTGGGACTCCCAGACAGAGATGACGTCAAACAAGGCATTATCGCCTACAAAATCGCTGCGCATGCGGCTGATTTGGCCAAAGGCCACCCCCAAGCACAAAAGCGTGACAATGCCCTATCCAAAGCACGATTCGAATTTCGTTGGGAAGACCAATTCAATTTGGGACTAGACCCCGAAACGGCACGTGCCTACCACGACGAAACATTGCCACAAGAAGGTGCTAAAGTCGCCCATTTCTGCTCTATGTGTGGGCCCCATTTTTGTTCTATGAAAATCACACAAGACATTCGCGACTATGCCAAAGACAATGGGCTTTCTGAAGAAGAAGCCATTGATGCGGGTATGGAAGAAAAAGCCCAAGCCTACAGAAATACCGTACTCAATTCCAACACAGCCATCTAAGACAAGGAGCCCCCGCTATGCCAGACATTAACTTTCTCTCTAACTTTGATCCTGAAATAACCAGCGCCTGTCTCAGTGAATTACAAAGACAACGTCATAAAATTGAGCTTATTGCCTCTGAAAACTTCACATCTTTGGCGGTTATGCAAGCCCAAGGCAGCTGGTTGACCAACAAATACGCAGAAGGCCTTCCTGGCAAACGGTTCTATGGTGGTTGCGAGTATGTAGACACCGTTGAGCGCTTGGCGCTTAGCCGTGTGAAAGATCTCTTCCAAGCAGAGCACGCCAATGTGCAACCCCACTCCGGCGCACAAGCCAATACAGCTGTCTTTTTTGCATTACTACAGCCTGGAGATACCATTATGGGTATGAATTTGGCACACGGCGGACACCTGACACATGGCTCCCCCGTCAGCATGTCAGGCAGTTATTTCAACGTCGTCCCTTACGGCGTCACAGAAGGCACCGAGCATATCAACTACGATGAAATGGAAGAATTGGCTATCGCCAACAAACCCAAAATGATTATTGCCGGAGCATCCGCCTACTCCCGGACCATTGACTTCGAAAGAATTGCAACAATCGCAAAAAAAGTCGGGGCTTACTTCATGGTAGACATGGCACACATCGCAGGATTGGTTGCCGCAGGATTACATCCTAGCCCAGTCCCACACGCAGACATCGTCACATCGACGACACACAAAACGCTAAGGGGCCCGCGTGGCGGCGTCATTCTCTGCAAAAAAGCATTGGCAAAGCAAATCGACAAAGCGGTATTTCCAGGTATTCAAGGTGGTCCATTGATGCATGTCATCGCCGCAAAAGCAGTTGCCTTCAAAGAAGCCAGTTTACCAAGTTTCAAAACATACCAAGAACAGGTCATCAAAAATGCCCAAGCATTGGCAACAACGCTTAGTGGACATGGTCTACGTATTGTCTCCGGCGGCACAGACAACCATCTGCTAATGGTTGACCTCCGAAACAAAGGAATCACAGGAAAAGTAGCCGAAAAAGCGCTCGATGAAGTCGGAATCACCGTCAACAAAAATGCCATCCCTTATGATACAGAAAGCCCCTTTATTACGTCCGGCATTCGTATAGGCGCACCTGCGGTGACGACCCGTGGCATGAAAGAACCTGAAATGGTCATTATTGCCAATCTCATCAATGCCATTGTTTCCGATCATGAAAATACAAGTGTACAAGAAGAAGTCCGTAAAACAGTTGCCTCATTCGGCGACAAATTCCCACTTTATCCGGAGCTTTCTTTGTGAAATTAGGCTATCTCGGACCGGTTGGAACACACACACAACGTGCTGCTGAAAACTATACCGAACGACACACAAAAACAGACACAAAAATCGCCTGGGAATTAATCCCAGGCGTGTCTATTCCTGCGCTATTTAAATCTCTCGAAACCCAAACAGTAGACAGCATTCTCATTCCTCTAGAAAACTCACATGAGGGTGTTGTCCAGGTTAGTATGGACTTACTTGTCTCTAGTGATTGTTATATCCAAGAAGAAATAGTCCTCAAAATCAGACAAGATTTGATAGCCCATCCAGGCGTATCACGCGACAGCATCACAGATATCATTTCGCATCCACAAGCCATCGCACAGTGTAGCCATTTTCTACAAGAAACATGTCCAAATGCAAACATTCATGTGGCCGAGTCAACCGCGGCCGCGGCACAAGCCATCGCCACTGGAAATAAAAAAACCTGGGCAGCCATCGGAAGCCCCACGTTAGCTGCAATATATGGACTGACTTTTTTGGCTACAGACATCCAAGATTCAGCAAATAACCACACACGTTTTGTCGTTGTTTCCAAGCATATCGCGGCAAAAACAGGTCACGACAAAACATCCATTGTCTTTTCTATCAAACAAGATCAACCAGGTGGTCTTTACAACGTCTTGGAAAGCTTTGCCTCGCGCAATATTAACCTCACACATATTGCATCACGTCCATCCAAAACACTGTTGGGCGAATACTTATTTTTCGTCGATTGTGAAGGGCATATAGAAGATGCGCCCGTCGCAAAATCACTCGCAGTTATCAAAACAAAATGTTCTCTTTTTAAACTACTTGGTTCCTATCGAAAGGATACGGTTCTATGATTGACCCCAAATTGGCCCGTGAAACACCCACTATCGTTCGTGATGCATTGGATGCACGTCACTATCCCCTGCATTTTCTAGATTCTTTTATCCAAGCAGACAGCGAGTGGCGCAGTCTTCTCCAAGAAGTCGAGATTCTCAAACAAGAAAGAAACACCCTCACACCCAAAGGAAAACCTGATCCTGAGACATTGGGTAAGCTCAAAATATTGTCAGACACAATTAAGATCAAGCAAGAACGGTTACAGCAACTGGAATTCTCTGTAGAGCAAGCCGCACTACTACTCCCCAATATCCCATCCGCCGACGTTCCCATTGGAAAAAGTGAAGATGACAATCAAATTCTTCGCAAAGAAGGTACCATTCCGCTATTTCCTTTTTCACCAAAAGCCCACGAAGTTTTAGGTACTGAGCTAAATCTGATGGATTTCGAAAGTGCTGCAAAAATAACGGGCTCCCGATTCGTTGTCTACAAAGGTGCTGGGGCAAAGCTTGAACGCGCGCTAATCCAGTTTATGCTAGACGTACACACAGAAGAAAATGGCTATACCGAATATGCCCCGCCAGTCATTGTAAATAGTCGCAGTTTACAATCCACAGGACAGCTCCCCAAATTTGAAGATGATTTGTTTAAATTGAGCAATACAGACTATTTCTTGAGCCCTACAGCGGAAGTACAGCTCACCAACTTATACAGAGATAGCATCATTCAGGAAAGCCAACTGCCGATCTGTATGACAGCCTACACGCCATGTTTTCGACGTGAAGCAGGATCCTATGGCAGAGATGTCTCTGGACTCATTCGCAATCACCAATTTGATAAAATTGAGCTTGTAAGAATCGTTCACCCCGAGCAATCTGAAGCCGA
>JAGYJO010000379.1 GCA_018402095.1 bacterium | reverse complement strand
TTTTTATCTCTTTATTTTAACTGCATTTTTTGGGTTGAAGTAGATGGTAGTCACCATTACACAGACGAAGGTTTGGCGTATGACAATGTCCGAACAGACTATTTGGAACAGTTTGATATCACAGTATTGCGCTTTACCAATGAACAAATAAGAACCTCGTTCTCAAATGTCTGCGCACAAATTGATCATGCTCTGAAAAAAGCCCCCCTTCACAAGGGGGGAGAGCACGAAGTGCTCGGGGGGTCTACGCTGGAGGAACCCCCCCAGTCTGCTTTGGCAGACAGCCCCCTTGCGAAGGGGGCCGTTGAGCAAGCCCCCCTTCACAAGGGGGGAGACTGCGAAGCAGGCGGGGGGGTACCCGGACTAGACACCGGTTTCCGTGTTCTCAAGGTGGCTGATTCGAATATGGTAGACCTCTACTATCAGCCAGATAAATGTGACCAAGATATGCTTGCTAAAGCGATTGGCAATATCAAACATGACCGAACGTCTGAAGATTTGCTCTTCCAGGTCATCCTCGATTGGGGAACGGATCTGCTTACGAAGCGGATTGAAAGGGTAATGATCTCTGGGAATGAAGTATTCTTCGGGGACGGGAACGCCTTGGCAGCCTGCTTCGAAAAAGAGGGGAAAATCACCGAAGACTTTTGCAAAGAACTCGCCTTGCGTCAGCCGCTACGCGTGGTCTTTCGAGACTCCGGCTTCGAGAACGACAGCGTCAAAATAAACGTTGGGCAAATCTTTAAGCTCATGTCACCGCATACGGATGTGAAGACACTATGAGCCAGAATAAAAAAGAATCACAGATGGACGCAGCAGAACACGATTTGGGATTTGATGGCTTGGTAGATCTCTTTGAGCAGACACAAACCGCTATGCAAGCGCAGGCGGCGAAGTCGGTGGATATTGCGCTTGTGGTGCGCAACTGGCTCTTTGGCTGGTATATTGTGGAATATCAGCAGCATGGCTTCGATAGGGCTAAATACGGAAAAAAAATACTCAAAAAATTATCCGAGAAATTGACGAAAATTTTAGGAAAAGGCTTTTCCGTCGATAATTTGGAATTGAT
>JAGYJO010000378.1 GCA_018402095.1 bacterium | reverse complement strand
GCTTCGCCCTTTGGATCCCATTTTGATGAGATACGTCGCCCTTTGTATCCCGTATGCGCCTACGGCTGAGACCTAAAAAACTCACTTCTTTTTCATCTCGCGAACTTCCTTCATCAACATATTCAACTGTTCACGAAGTTCGGTGTTTTCTTTTTCAAGCGTATCCAAACGACTCTCTGTTTCAGATGAAGACATCAAGGCCATATCCATAGGCGTGATACCTACTTTTACCAAACGCAGGTCTTTTTTCGCGGAGGATTCCCACGCTTGGCCAACGACACGCTGTCTATCCGCAGCGGTTAACGCTTCTTTGTTTTTCGCAATACCCACGCCTTTTTCAGTAGAGGCCACGACATACTGGCCAGAAATCACAGGTCCCTTGACCTGAACAAAGACCTGACCAACGAAAGCGACCAAAACATAGTCTTCTTCATTTTTGTCTGGGGTATTCCCCACAACAATCGGCTTGGCACTCACAGACATGATGCGATCAACGTCAGCTGTGCTATCCACGACTTTGCCATTTTTAATTCCCACAAGTGCACCAGCAGGATACGTTTTCGACACATCTGCCTTGAGAATGTACTCCGCGTAATCCGCACCAGATGATCTCAACACAACACCTCTTTTATTCATAAAGGCATAGGCTTCAGGACTAGACGTCTCCAGAAGAGCAAACGAAGACAACCCACTCCCTGAAATCGAACCCACGTAGTCACCGCTATTCTCATAGAACGTAATAAACTCATTGGTAGCGGCAGCACTAGCAGCCCCTAAATAAACCGCAATGCCGTCAGAAGCTGAACCTGTATCACTATTTGTGAAAGTTGCAACATAATCTGCGTCCGCAGCCGATGTTTTTTGTATACCCAATCCAGACCCAGAAAAACTTGTCGCTGTCACCGTACCGTTATAGTTAGCCGTCACCACATTTGAGAGGATTCTGAAGACAGTACCATTAAGATCCAAGCCATCCCCAGCGGTATAAGTTGTGTCTTCATCTACTATTCCAGTCAACAATGACCCATCGCCTACAAAGGCACTCGCGGTTACTGTTCCACTATAGTTGTTC
>JAGYJO010000377.1 GCA_018402095.1 bacterium | reverse complement strand
AAGTGTCTTTTCCCAAGGTAGTAATCCACCTGAAAGCTCTTTGGCTAAGAGAATAACCAGCGCATCGGAGAGCCCTGTTTTGGGTATGAGCAGTTGTGATGTGTGGCTCCACTTCATGATGTCGGCATAAATACGTAGTGCTGGCAAAAGAACCTCGGCCCTGTCTGGTTTCAGTCCGTAGCGTCGGCAACGTTCTGGAATAGAGAGACTATCTAAAACACCTATGACTGTATTGATTTGTTTTTTTGTCACAGTTACGGGGCTTTTTCGTCCGAGAAGGGTTGGTATTTTGTTGATATTACCCCCTGTGCCAATCAAAACGGTGGGTCGTTTGCCTACTTTTTCTGTGATCAATGATTTGAGCTGGTACCATGCTTGGTCATCTACAAAATGCTGTAGCATGCGTAGTGTGCCAATCGGGAATGAATGCCCTTCAACTTGTCCATCGGGTCGTTTGATACTGATCTCTGTACTGCCACCACCGACATCAATGGTGACGGCTAACTGATCTGCCGGTGCAAAAGCAGATGTGGCCAGACCGATAAGCTCACTCTCAATGTTGCCGTCGATGATATGTAAGGGGAGCGTGACATAGTCTTTGATCATCGTCATGACACTTACGGTGTTTTCCGCTTCACGTAAGGCGGCCGTACCACAGGCCAAACATGCATCGGGTCGAAAAATTTGTATGAGAGATTGAAATGCCGTGAGTGCATGTTTTAGGTTGTCGATTTTCTCTTCGGATAAAAAACCATGCGAAAAAACGTCAGAACCCAATTGTATCGGGAGTCTATAAAAGGCGACCTTGGTACTTCTCAAAAGGTGGTTTTGCCATGTGACATCGGTGATCAAGAGCCTTGCGGCATTTGAACCAACGTCGATGGCAGCGAGTCTGTAACTATCCATGTGAGGTCTCCTTTAATAACGTGTAATGCTGTAATTGCGAGCCTTCTTTACCGATGTCGCATGGGTGTAGACATGGGTAATGCAAAATATTGCGGCCCTTTCGTTCGTCATGGAGTTGTGTTTCTAGCATGTCTCGTATGCTGTCTATGATCTGAGGGTCGTAGATAGGGCAT
>JAGYJO010000376.1 GCA_018402095.1 bacterium | reverse complement strand
CGTACCCCCGAACAGGATCCAAAGCGCTGCCTCCCCCTTTAAAGAAAGGGGGATTGAGGGGGATTTGCCCTTTGAAAACCATTCCCGTATTCCCGCGAAGCCCGGAATACGGATCATGTGTGGCCACAGCGACGGCGGCAAAGACGCTGGTATCATCGACAATTTCCGCATGATGCGCGAAACCCGTGGCAAAGTGACGGACTTTCTCGCGAAAAAAGGCTACGCCCCGATCTTCTTTGAAGGCATCGGCGGAACATTGATCAGAGGCGCAGCACCTATCAAATACCTGATTGCCAACAGCCTCCCCGCCCACCGTGTCGGCGGATTCGAATACACCGAACAAGGCCAGGTCATCGCCCAAAACCACTTGGTCCCCTTCATGTCCGCATGGACCCTCCAAAATGCCTTGGCCGCCCTACTCCAGCATGAGTCCGAGATCCAACATCCCGTCCCCCATGCCTGGTTCAAAGATGCCACCCAGGTCGCGTCTCGCCATTACCGGAAGCTGGTCAATTCACCTGAGTTCACCCCCTTTTTCACCCACGTGACGCCGCTGGACTTGCTGGAGTTCTCACGTATGGGCTCCCGCCCGACACGACGCACAGGGGCCAATACCCTCAGCGATTTACGCGCTATTCCTTTTGCACTTTGTCAGAGCCAATCCCGATTCAATTTCACCGCATGGTACGGCGTCGGCACCATGCTTGCACACCTCCGAGACACAGAACCCCAGCATTTTGATCTGCTCTGCCATCAGCTCAAAACATTTCCAGATATAGAGTTTGCCCTCACCAATGTGGAAATGGCCCTCAAAAGTGCCAGCCTCGACTGGATGACCGCCTACGCCACATTGGAACCCAACGACACCTTACGCAGCACCATCATGACGAAACTCACAGCCGAATACACACTGACCACGCAAATGCTCGACACCGTATTCGGATCTTCATTCGAAAACAGACGCCCCCGCCTGGCCACCACAATCGCGAAGCGAAAAGACATGCTCGATGTCTTGCACCAGGTGCAGATAGCGGCCATCCGCGCGTGGCGAGATACCCAAAAAAACAGCGACCCAAATGAA
>JAGYJO010000375.1 GCA_018402095.1 bacterium | reverse complement strand
TCGCGTGTGGAGCTCGCACGATGACTTCGTCATCGTGCAGGATTGCCTTTGTTAACCAAGGCTGTCGCCTAAACCAAGCCGAAACCGCGGCAGTGGAATCGGCTTTTTGGAAAGAATCTGGCTATGACATCGTGGCAGCAACAGATCCCGCCGACGTCGTCATCGTCAACACATGTACCGTCACCGAAAACAGTGACACCGACACCCGCAAGCTTTTGAGCAAACTCGGACGCCTCAACCCCGACGTCAAAGTCGCCCTCATGGGATGCCAAGCACAGATATTCAAAGACAAACTTCTCCAAATGCCCCATGTCCAATGGGTGGTCGGAAATGCCGACAAAATGGGAATCAAAGCCTTCATCGAATCAGAAGAAACAATCAGCCATGTTCCCAAACTCACCCGAAAACCATTTACGGTCGAACTCACGGCGATGGACCGGGGACACACCCGCGCCAATCTCAAAATCCAAGATGGTTGCGATTTTTATTGTTCGTTTTGCATCATCCCATTTGCAAGAGGCCCAGCACGTAGTCGGGTTTTTGACGACCTCATGCGTGAGGCCAAGATTCTCGTCGCATCCGGTTTCCAAGAGCTCATTGTCACAGGTATCAATGTCGGCACCTATAGCCATGAGGACAAAAACATCACAGATGTCGTGGATGCTTTGGCACAGATACCTGGCCTATCTCGTATCCGCGTATCGTCTATCGAGCCCACAACAATTCCTATGGAACTCATTGCCCGTATGGCAGATCCCACACATCCTTTATGTCCCTATCTCCATATTCCGATACAGAGCGGCTCCGAAACGATTTTACGACGCATGCAACGAAAATATACGCTGGCCGAATTTGTCGCATTTATCGATAGTGTCCGCGCTATCGTACCCAACATCTCTATCGGAACAGACGTCATCGTGGGCTTTCCCGGAGAAACAGACGACCTCTTCGAAGAAACCCGCGCGCTACTCGCGGCCTTGCCATTCTCTTATTTTCACGTTTTCTCGTATTCAGAACGCAGTCTCGCCCGCAGCCAAAAGCTCGACGGCCAAGTCGCCCATGCCGATATCCAGCATCGTAGT
>JAGYJO010000374.1 GCA_018402095.1 bacterium | reverse complement strand
GGGCTTTGTCCTTTGAAATTCGGAGGCACCCATGCGTAATATCGACAACCTCTACCAAGAGATGATCCTCGAACACAACAAAAAACCACGAAACTTCAAAACCGTGGACCCATGCACCCACAGCTCGCATGGGGTCAACGCCCTCTGTGGTGACGACTACACGCTGACAGTTCAAGTAGATAATGGTAGCATCGCTGACATTGGATTCACCGGTCATGGCTGCGCCATTTCCAAGTCCAGTGGATCGCTGATGACAAGCACCATCAAAGGAAAAAGTGTCGACGAGGCCATCGCTCTCAAAGACAAATTTCTCGACATGCTTGTCGAAGACAAAAACCCAGACGATATGGGCAGACTTGCCGTATTTGCCAATGTCAAAAGATTCCCTGTTCGTGTGAAATGCGCGACACTGATCTGGCGAACGCTTGAAGATGCCCTCGTCCTAGCCAACGGTTCTATTAGTACAGAAGGAGACTCATAAAAATGCCCACGACCCAACCCGTTCACGTTTCCGCCCAAATCACGCCCAACCCAAATACGCTTAAATTTGTCGTCGATCAAATCATCTTGGACTATGGCTCCGTTGATTTTGCGACCAAAGAATCCGCAAGCACATCTCCTTTGGCCAAACGTCTGTTTGACATCGATGGTGTCACCTCTGTTTTCGCAGGCACTAACTTTGTCTCTGTCAGCAAAGGAAACAACGTCGACTGGATCGACCTCGCAGAACCTGTCACAGATACGATCAGAGACGCATTTCTCACAGAAACCGTACTCATCGACCAACGTATCATCGAAGAACGTGATGCCGCTGGCAACAGTGACAATACCGAAATCGAACGCCGTATCCGTGAAATCCTCGAAACAGAGATCCGTCCCGCAGTAGCGATGGATGGTGGCGATGTTTTGTTTCACAGCTATGTTGACGGTATCGTGACCTTGCAACTGCAAGGTGCGTGTAGCACATGCCCAAGCTCGACGATGACGCTGAAGCTTGGTATCGAAGGCCGTCTACGTGAAGAGATTCCTGAAATTCGTGACGTGGTTCAGTTGTAATACGACAACCATGCATTGCCCCACCCCTAGCC
>JAGYJO010000373.1 GCA_018402095.1 bacterium | reverse complement strand
AACACTATGTGAGGATGGATTTTTATGATAGGTATGGTTGCCATTGTGTTGGGCTTGATTTGGGCATGGCTGTGTGCGAGTACGGTAATGGCTATTGCCTTTGTGATTTATATTAGGACGAAACGGCCTATTTCTGTGGATATGTTTTGGGGGGCATCGGTGACGACGGCCGTATGGGGGATTATGCAACTCAGTGGGGCTGTGTTTCCTATTGCCATTCTTATCACGATTTGGGGGGCGCGTTTGAGTGTGTATTTGTATTGGACACGTTGGCGACGTCGTCATAGAGACCCGCGCTATCAAGCCTTGGAAGAAAAGTGGGGCCAGCATGGTTTGATGGGTCGGTATTATTTGTTTTATCAAGTTCAGGCGATTGTGGTGGCTGCATTGTTGTTGCCGTTGATTATTCGTGTGGGTATCGGTCCTTCTTCTGTGGGTGTTTGGGATACAGTGGGCGGGATTGTTTTCATTGTGGGGCTTGCTGGTGAAATCATTGCTGATCACCAACTGTTAGCCTACAAAGCCAACCATAAAGGGGTTTGCAGAGAAGGGCTTTGGGCTTATTCTCGTCACCCCAATTACTTTTTTGAGTGGCTGATTTGGCTGGGCGTTGGATTGACGGCCTTTGCCGCAGGCTCTTGGGGATTTTTGGGGCTATTGTCGCCTCTGATTATGTATGGCACGCTGGTGCATGGTACGGGTATTCCGCATGCAGAAGCGCAGTCACTACGGCGTCATGGCGAAGCCTATCGTCAGTATCAAGCAACTGTTCCGGCTTTCTTTTTGAAATTTTGGAAACGGTGACACTGATGCATTTGCGTAAGTCTGAAATTTTGAGTCGGTTTCAGTGTCAAAAAAGTGGTAACTGCTGCAAGGCTGGGGGCTATGTCTATCTGACCGGCCTAGAGCTGGAAAATATGGCCCGTGTTGTGGGGTTGTCTGTTCCTGATTTTCGGGAAAAATATGTGGTCACCCATAATGGCTGGGACTTGATCGCGACGCCCACGCATAGGCCCCGGTGTTTTCTCGATGAGAATGATCGCTGTACCGTATATGAAGCAAGGCCTATCGCTTGTCGCAGTTATCCAGACTGG
>JAGYJO010000372.1 GCA_018402095.1 bacterium | reverse complement strand
TTCGCCCGGAGCACGTCGAGCCGGCCATCGACACCATCCTCGGTGACCCGGATCATGACCCCGACACTGGGCAAATGAATATCGAGTTCCTTCCTGAGTAACTTCATGCTCCACACCTCATCGATGAAAACAGCCATTGTGCCACGGGCTACGGACGAGGCCAAAAATGCAGCGCCATAGCCGGCGATTGCAGCCCTTTCCCACCCCCACCGGGGTTTGAAGCCCAATGGAACGGATCTGTACGCTAAGCAAATTTGTCCACTAATTCATAAGATTAGAGACACAAAAAAAAGAGCTCATTGCTTGTCTATTAAATCGGTTTGAGCATTTTATAGAGGTGCGGTGTCTCCAAATCGACTTTTTAGACACAGTTACCCCACTAACGTACGTTTTCGTTCCGTTGGACTTCACACCCCGTGATCGGGGGGCGCTGTGGCGTTTGCCTCCCCCAGAACCGGAGACCCTCAAAAGCCGGTTTTGCAGGGAAGGGGGGGATCTCGCCACGGGTTCATATGGGCGTGTTCCGCCGCCCGCCTTCCGGTGGATCTATCCACTGCAGGGGGCGGCTTGTAGGGGCTGCGCCCCTGAAAACCGGACATCAATAAGCCATTTTGATACATCAAAAAATTGTTTTTGATGCGGGATGGGGTAGTATCAATTTCGTGATTTGACGAATCAAAATAGGGGTTTTGATATGGAAGAGCAGAAGGCCAAGTGGGTGTTTGATCAGGGGGGCTTCTCGAAAGCCTTGGTGGTGCCCACCCCGATGGGTGCCGGCTACCACCTCCACCTTGTCCAGTTCGGGAAGGGAGCAGAAACCAGCGTGTTGGAACGCCAGAGGGGAGGCTGGCGAGTGTTCAAGACGATCGATGCTGCGGTCTCTACTGCCAAAACCATAGGGTTCCGGCGCATCGAGGTCGACTTGACCTCCCTGTGAGACAAATACAAACCCGAAGGGAGATCCTGTTACTCCCTTGGCCCTGTGGGGGGCGTGGGCAAAGGCCCGTGGGTGTGGGCAATCCCTGTGGTCAGGGCTGTGGGCGGGCTGTCTTTTTGCCCGTCCACCCCTGTCCATAGGGTTGTCCATGCCCCTTGA
>JAGYJO010000371.1 GCA_018402095.1 bacterium | reverse complement strand
TCATTAGCGCTGCAGAAATTAGTGAGGCCGATGCCATCCATCCTGGCTATGGTTTTTTGGCTGAAAATGCTGATTTTGCTGAGCAAGCAGAAAAAAGTGGCTTTATTTTTATCGGCCCAAAACCTGAGACCATTCGCAAGATGGGGGACAAGATTTCAGCCATTAAGGCCATGAATGAAGCCGGCATCCCTTGTGTCCCTGGGTCTGGCAAACCCCTGACCACCGACGAAAAAGACAACAAAGCCATTGCCAAAAATATTGGCTACCCCGTCATCATAAAAGCTGCTGGTGGCGGTGGCGGACGTGGCATGCGTGTGGTCCATGAAGAAACTAGCTTAATCAATAGCATTGCCATGACCAAAACAGAAGCAGCCGCAGCTTTTGGCAACGACACAGTTTACATGGAAAAATTCCTAGTTAAACCAAGACATATAGAGATCCAAGTCCTTAGTGACGGACAAGGCCAAGCCGTGCATTTAGGCGAACGTGATTGCTCCATCCAACGCCGCCACCAAAAAGTCATTGAAGAAGCGCCTGCCTTAGGCCTAACCCAAGAAGAACGTGACTTCATCGGTGACCAGTGTGTGCAAGCTTGCATTCATATGAATTATTTAGGAGCAGGCACCTTTGAATTTCTCTACGAGGATGGGAAGTTCTACTTCATCGAGATGAACACTCGGATACAAGTGGAGCATCCTGTCACAGAGATGGTCACAGACACAGATATCATTCGCGAACAGATTCACATTGCTTCTGGCAACCCCCTTAGCTTTAGCCAAGAAGACATCGCATTCAAGGGGCATGCCATTGAATGCCGTATCAACGCTGAAGACCCCGAAACCTTTGTTCCATCACCTGGGCTGATCAAAGTATTTCATGCCCCAGGTGGGCCTGGCATACGGGTTGATTCGCACGTGTACAATGGCTATTCGGTACCACCTTATTATGATTCTATGATTGCCAAAATCATTGCTTATGGCCCAGACCGTGCCACCGCCATCCAACGCATGCGACATGCCTTACACGAAACTGTGATTGATGGCATCAAAACCAATTTGCCATTACATTTGAAAATCTTAGACGACCCAGATTATCTTG
>JAGYJO010000370.1 GCA_018402095.1 bacterium | reverse complement strand
ATAATCGCACATGCTAGAGGGGTGTTGGCTGCGGCTGCAAAAACAGAGGCGAATCCGAGCGCTGCGAGAAAAGAATGGGAGGTATGTAGGAGTGGGGCCAGTGCACTGCCAAAGGTGCTCCCAATAAAAACCAATGGGGTGAACTCGCCTCCTTTGAAACCAGAACCCAGCGTTAGTGATGTGAGAATGAGCTTGTAAAAAGGATCCCAGAATGTGAGTGGGTCCTTGAACGCGTCTTGGATGACGGATAGAC
The DNA here is from genome assembly GCA_018402095.1 of bacterium. Classification (GTDB taxonomy): domain Bacteria; phylum Margulisbacteria; class Marinamargulisbacteria; order SXXA01; family SXXA01; genus M30B43. Next base: position 847 of record JAGYJO010000370.1, on the reverse strand, counting down.
CCAGTCCTGCGTAACGGGTACTGTCTAGTAGCGCATATATAGCCAGTACGCTACTACCGCCTAGTACGGGGGCTAGCAGTGTTTGTCTTAGTGTGTTTGAGATCGTATGTGTGGTGCTAATAAAGAGTCTGGCTAACAAGCCAAAGCAGACACCGGCAACGAGAATTACCCCAATGGTGTGAAATCCAATGCGGGGTATTTCGGGTAGTAAATAGAGCGTATGTGGTACGTGTAGAGAGTGGCAAATGGCATTGGCGACGAAAGACGCAATGAGACAGGGGTACCATGCCGATAGTCGTAATCCACGTTTGTAAAGAACTTCCATACCGAAAATCATACCGGCGATGGGTGTGCCGATGGCGGCCCCAAAACCAGCGGCTGAACCTGTCATGAGTAGCAGTTTCCGTGTGTCTGCTGAGACATGCAATTTTTCGCCAATAGCGGCAGAGAGTGAGGCGCCCATTTGAACGGAGCTACCTTCTCGTCCGGCAGATCCACCGAAAAGATGTGTTGCCAGCGTGCTGAAGAAAATGAGCGGTGTCATCATTAATGGGATGTTGGTGTTGGGGTTGTGAATTTCATCCAAAATGAGGCTGTTGCCACGGTGGCTTTCTTGGCCATAACGTTTGTAGGTCCAGACGATGAACATGCCAATGACCGGTAATCCCAGTAAGAGCCAAGGTGCGGCGTTTCGGGTTTGTGTTGCTAGTTGGAGTAGGTGCAAAAAAAGAGCGGTGGAGAGCCCCCCTACGGTACCTGATAAAATGCTGTAAAGGCTGTTTTGGAGATATCCGACAAATCGATTTTGTGTGGGGTTGTCTACCTTTGTTTGGTTAGCCATGATTTT
>JAGYJO010000037.1 GCA_018402095.1 bacterium | reverse complement strand
GGGTGGGCATCATTGCGCTAGATACCACGCTACAGTTTTCGCCAACCCAATCTCCAAACTCACTGGGTCGGTGACCCCCAACTGCGTCAATCGCTCAATCGCAGCCAAGCTGTCTTTGATATCCCCTTCACGCGGCGGAAAGTATTCAATCCCTTTTCCCGCTTTGCCTTCCAAAATTATTTTTTGGATTTCCGTCGCCAAACGGTTCACGGAAATTCTATCCCCACAGCCCACGTTAATCGCCTGTCCCAACAACGACTCGGGACACTCACAAGCCAAGAGATTCGCACGCACCACGTTGTCTACAAAGGTAAAATCGCGGGTTTGTTCCCCATCACCATAGATATGAATCGGTTGATCCGTACGACAGGCCGTCACAAATTTGGGAATAACCGCCGCATATTGGGAATGTGGGTTTTGACGCGGGCCAAAAACATTAAAGTAACGCAACGCCACCGTCGGTAATCCATAAGCACGATAGAAAGCATGACAATACGCTTCTCCGGTCAATTTGCTCACAGCATAAGGCGACAATGGCGCCGGTGGCATTTGCTCATGCTTCGGCAATGTCGGTGTATCGCCATAAACAGACGATGATGAGGCCAACACAAAACGCTTCACTTTCGCATCTCTGGCCGCCAACAGCATATTGAGCGTCCCTGTCAGATTGTTTTCGTGGTAGAGCTCAGGCTCTTTGATAGACCGTGGCACAGATCCCAATGCCGCTTGGTGCAAGACATAGTCACAACCGGTCACGGCAGTGTGACATGTTTTCTGGTCACGGATGTCGCCTTCAATGAAGGTAAAATTGGCATAATTCGGATGTGATTTGAGGTGATTCAAATTGTCAGGATGACTCCCAGAGAAATTATCCAAACCTACAACGGTATAGCCCAAGTCTAGCAACCTTACGGCAAGATGGGATCCGATAAAACCAGCGACGCCGGTGATGAGTGTGGTAGGCATGAATGAGCTCCTTTTTTTGCGATGAGTGGGTTTAGAGTATCGTTTTGGGAGAGGGATTGTAAATGATGCGGCGTAGGAGAGTGGTAAGCGGTTTCTAGCGAGACTGTGTTGGTGTTGGTGTTGGTTTCGACTTCGCTCAACCAACGGAAGGAGAACTGCGCAGCTACACTGATACATCGCTCAATTGTAACCATTCTAGCCTCTACGGGATTGAAAGGGCTAAAATAGTTACACTCGGTTTAAAAACACTGCAATTTTTTTGCTCTATACCCGTTCCAAAAAAGTATTTTAACCCTACTAAAGTCCCATTGATGGACTCTCCCTCTAACTTCCATTCCGCTAACCTGTCTAGAATCTTCGACCTGCTGCGCTGTTCTAGTCAGATCGCTTGATTTCAGTTTTGCACGTCTTTTTCTGGGATCGAAATCCCAGGTGTTGCACTTCGTTGTTGAAGATGGGATTAATGGTTTTGTCCTCACGAACCAAGATGTCCTGAGAGATCGGATCGTAGGCACCGCTAATGTTCAAACGCCGCCGACCGGAGTTGCTTTTGATCTGTTTTTGCTCTCCAACTTTAATCCAGGCGCGGGAACATTTCGTGTTGTGCTGAGGATGTACCCCGTCCAAAAACAAGAGTACCTCGTCTTCTTTTAAGTTCTTTTGAATCTATCGTAGGCCTTTTTGAACCGCGCTTGTTTTTCTGGATCTATTTTTGCAGGCATCAATGTCGTTTGTTTGTAGTTGAATCCCAGTCTGTGCAGGAGTTCGATCACCCCGCTGGATGGTGTAGGTCGTTTTTGACTTTTTTGATGAACGATTGCACCTTGCCGGCGTCACTCAAGGTTTTCTTTGAACGTAGGTGTCTATCTGACTCTCCTGATCTTTATCCAGTTTGCCTTGGTATCCAATACACTGTGTCCGCAGCCATTCTTAGTATTCTTTCGATTTAGATACCGATGTTTCCATCCAGAAACCGTATTTTCTGCCGATCAGCAATATTTCCTAATTTCTAATATGGTAAAATCTTATTGAACATCAGAATCGTTTTATGCAGGATCACGCTTTTTCCTGTCCCTTTTCTGGCTCGGTGCACCTTTGTCTAGAACTGTTTGTCGTTGTCTAGTCATTTCCTGACTCCATGATCCTTAATAGAAACCTGAGGAATTTCTTATGGTGTTTAGATTCATTTTTGGAACGAGTATATATCCTCTTCCCTTAAGCCTATATCTTATTTTATTAAGCCTATAGTAGCTCTCAATTGCATCTCTGACATATGAATAGAGACTGTCATTTTCATGACAAGCTAACCGATAATTTTCTTTAGCCCATTTACAAAACAGGGTGTCCACACCATTCACACTTGGCATTCCAAAATCAATTGACGCGCCTGCGCCAACAACGACCATTAGTTTTTTCTTGGTCATATTTTAATCCAGTGAAGTTTCGACCAACAACACATGCAAGGCCGCCACATCCATGACCAACCGCCAAGGATTCAAGCCCGCCAAAACGGAGGCTTCGCGATAGCCATACCCAACTGCAACACAACGCACACCAGCCGCAGCAGCCACCTGCACATCCGGCTCACTGTCGCCAATAAAAACAGTCGACTCTGGCGTCGCACCCAAATCAGTCATCATCTGAATCAAACCGGCAGGATCCGGCTTATGAACGCCATAATATTCAGGACCTGCGACAATCTCGAAATACGTCGAAAAGCCAAACAAATCGACCAATCGTTTGGCCGGATCGGTTTGCTTGTTCGTCAAAACAGCCATCTTTACATTGGCGGCGTGCAGGGCCTGCAACAGCGGTTTGATGCCGACATAGGGCTGTGTAAACTTGTCGATATTGGCGCGGTAATACTGACGATACTGTGATTTGAAATCACCAAAAACAATCGGAGACTCACCAATAGCCTCGTACAGCATGTCATCCACACCACCGCCAATCATACCCATGATTTGATCCCGCGTGACAGGTGTTTTTCCGAAGGACTCCAACGCCGCATTGAGAGCGCCGCGAATATCCTCGATGGTATCTACCAACGTACCATCAAGGTCAAAAATAACCGTTTTAATCTGATTAGACATGAAACATTATCCTAAAATTTAAAATGAACAAATACCCGGCCAAAATTCTTGTCGTCTTTTTCTATACGATGATACAGGGCTTTAATTTCTGGTCGCGCTAAAAATCGCAGAACGGACTTCTTGAGTTGTCCCGATCCTTTGCCTGGAATGATTTCAACCGGGGAGACACGCTTCGTCACCGCTTCCTGAATAATACGCTGCAATTCGGACTCGATTTTGTGTCCTTTGTTAAAAATATCATGAAGATCCAACTTGAGTTTTGCCATCCCCCTATCCTAGTACAGGGGTTTCTGTCTTGAGAAGCGGAAAACACACAAAAACCGAAAGTCAACCGATGAAAATCACGGTTAATCAAAAAAATCGATTAAAAACAATTAAAAAAGGTCGTCTTGAAGGGAAAAATACTCGGCACAAAAAATGAATACCCTTCTCAAATATCTAAAAAAGAGAGTGATAATCATGGTCATAACAACAATCGGACAACGTCCTACCCCAACGGTCTTGCAAAACGTAGGGGGCCAAGAAGACAGACATAGACTTCCAACAAAAAACTGGATAGCCAAAGTAAGCACCATTCTCATGGCCGCAGTGGCTTTGGGCTCATCGACGGTATTGACGCACTCACTTATACAGGCACTCGCGAAAGAATCTCCGTCACCTGAAGCAAGACATCCAGGACTAAGAGGCGCTACACCTCTGGCCCTATCAGATATCAAGCCTATAGATGTAAGCGCTTCTCGCAGGTTAGCACTGCAGTTGAATAACAACACAGAAACCACAGCCTATACCCCGCAAATACGAGAAACACTATCCAAATCACAAGAAAAAGATGTTAGCGATTTCTTTATAGGTCTATTTATCTTTGTGGGTACGAGCGTATCGTGCGTATACTTCATACTTACTTTTTGCGGTGAACGTCTTGCTGAAGATAACAAAGACATCAGTGCTAGAGGCGTATGTTCTGGCGGATAGGGTACTCATAAAAAAACACCTCCCCACACACCTTTCGCTGACGAGACCGAACTAAAACCAAGAAATTATGGCGCAAGTGTACACGAAAGCAATTCATCGCCACGACTCAAAATGCCGCCACGTTGCAATCAAAACGATTGCAACGTGGCGGCCACACACATCTCAATAAAGCCACTATTTTTCATGAGGCAAGACCTACAAAAATATGTATAATGAGAAGTTCACAATGGAACTCAAAACACGAAATTTAGCCAATTGGATCACAATTACCCGCATTTTCGGGGTGGGTATGCTATTTTGGCTAACCCCATTCCACACGAACTACATCGTGATTTGGGCGGCTCTCCTCTATACTATCATTTGTCTTACGGATTATATTGACGGCTGGGTTGCACGCCGATTCAACCAGGTCACCGACATGGGCAAGGTCCTTGATCCCCTTGCAGACAAAATTCTGGTACTTGTGTTTCTACCCCTTTTGCAAACCGGTGTCATATCGCTGTTTCCTGTCTTTCTCATTATTGCCCGCGAATTTTCTATCATGGCCCTGCGTGTGGTCTCTGCCAAAAATGGTGTCATTATTGACGCCAACTGGGCAGGCAAGTTCAAAACAGCTATCACCCTTCCTATATGTGGCCTCCTCTTTGCCCGCATCCCTGTCGAGACGGTCCCTGTTCCTTGGGTTTTTGCGCCCATCGAATGGCTGAGACAATGGATAGCCGCATGGCCGCAATGGACCATCAGCACCCTCATCTGGAGCATGGTCGCGATTACGGTCTGGTCCTTCATGGATTATTTTGTGAAATTTGTCTGGCAACAAGCGCTACGCAAAGCTGACGGAGACAAAGACAAAGCAAAAAAGAACCTCACCATCATCATTCCCAATGCAGCTACAATGGTCAACGTGGGCCTTGGGATCCTCGCCATTTATTTTGGTTTCAAGAATGAGTTGCTCTTGGCCGCAGCCGCTATTCTCGCAGGTATGATACTGGATGCACTAGACGGTAAACTGGCCCGACGTTTAGACGTTTTTTCAGACTTTGGGGCAAAGCTTGATACCAAAGCCGACTACATCACCTTCGGTATTGCGCCCGGCGTACTCATTGCCCAATGGCTCTACATGCTCAACATTTCACCTTGGATAGCCGGTGCTGTTGGCTTCCTCCATTACGCGTCCGTTCATTATCGACTGCGCCGCTTCGACCGATCTGGTCACAGCGATTTCTTTGAGGGACTCCCATCTCCGACCGGCGCTGCCGCGGTTTGTATCCTTATTGCCTCGCCGATTTTCAACGTGCTCCCACTCTTGCTCATCGGTGTCAGCTTGCTGATCAGCTTTCTAATGGTTTCGACTATCGCCTACCCGCACTTAGACAAAGCCTTGCGTCACCCCGTCCTTCGCAGAACCAAACTCCCTGCATTTGTGTTTTTTATCATCACGCTATTGAAGCTCATTGGTGTCCCACTAGACTTTATCGCGGCACCAGAGATTTTCTCTGTGTTTATCGTGATGTATTTGACCTATCCCTTGTATGGGGAGAAGGCCGATATCACGGGGTAGTCCAACAAGACGAATACCCAAGCCCCTAGGCTCAATCGGTTAACCTTCATTTTTTCATCAAGATGGAAAACACTAAACTCACAATTTAAAACCATTCATTTCTCTGATTCATTTATTTTGTATCAAGATAAACCCGGGTATGGAGATTGGGCTTTTTTAGACATTTACGCCATAGGCGGCATGCTATTTTCTGCACTCTTATCTCAAGGACTTGCGGTAAGAGGCACCATTTCTTTTGGGGAATTCGAATACCGCATGGATCAATCAGGAAACCACCCCATTTATTTCGGAAGGGCATTTATCGAAGCCTATCAAGCAGAACAAAAAGAAAAATGGATTGGAATTACAATTCTACCATCGGCGTGGAAACCATATAAAAAGAATAACCCAGGATTAATACCTGACATAGGTAAACACAATACATGGGGCAGTCAAAGACGTGATGAGATTGTGCTATTAAATCCATTTATCAAGCTAATTGCATACTATCAGTCTGATGACTTCTCTAATGATACGCTACAACAATCAACATTAGATTACCTTTTCATAAACGATATAAAGGCCTTTATTTTTCTGAGAGAAACAACCCAGAAATATCGTGAGCAAGGCGAGTTCTCAAGCTCTACAGCCGTTAAATACCATGCCACATCGGCCTTTTTAGACCAGATTTTAGGGAAATCAATCATCGATTGGGCGCTAAGTGTTTTTGAGTTTCTGAAGAAAAATTCTCTTCTTTCCTGAATTTTACCAAAGAAAGAAAAAGGATACCCCCGGGAAGACGAGAATCCGTGACCCTTTTTAAATTCACTTGATTCCAGTTGTCGATAGGAATAGGGCGAGGCTAAATCGCGGATAAAAGTACACTCCGTCACTGCGTGACACTCCGCTCAGATAGGGGAACAAGACATCTGTTTTAAATCCCCCTCTTTGAGAGGGGTGTGCGTTTTGAATATTTATGGGTAATGGTCAGTCCTGGGGAGAGGGTAATGCCACGCGTGCATCCAGCGTAGAGCAATGATGAAAAAAAAACTCCCAATTGACAAACTCCTCTAATATTTTTAAGCTCACTTAAAAATAAACTTATACGAGGTAATAAAATTGAATAAAGCACGACTAATATTAGCCAGCATCATGACCTTAACGTTTCCCGTTCTACTCTCTGCACAAGGGCAGTTCTCCGTCTCTGGACTTGCCTTAATCCCCTATTGGAATCTCAATTCACAAAACAGTCTCCAATTCGATCAAGCCATCAATGCATCGGCCAGCTGGAAGCTCTCGCCCCGCGCAGAAGCCTATATCAACCTACAATCGGGTGTTGGCAATGGCCGGCTGGGATTCCAAGGACCACAAGTCGCTGTGACAGACGTCGGCATGACCTACCAATTCACCCCAGTCACACAGGTCTCGTTAGGGTCTTTTGATATGCCTTTCGGACAAGAAGTCGCCAGACTCACCAACAACGGGAGTCTGGGCAGCTCGGGATTTGTACTCAACCCATTACTCTACACTGCACTGGCAGGCCCAGCAGGTACGTTAAATACCGTCGGCATCATGGTCAATCACCCAACACTGGGCGGCAACGGATCTTTTTTCATCAGCAATGGGACAGGTGAAAGTGCCGTCAATGAAGGAACGCAGCTCGCCTACGGTTTTCAATGGACCACCATGGTTTCAAACGCGACACTAGGTATCAGCGCATGGGCCAGTGATGATCGCGAAGATAGCGCAAACACCAACGCAGATAGCCTCAAAGCAGACGCCGCCACCTATCTCCTAGACATGGCGATCACAAAAGATGGCATCGACTACAATGGCCACATTGGACAGCTCCAATTTGGCGACGGTACGGCTGCGACAACCCTCGTAACCGTGGGCATGATTGGTCTCAACAGTCGTTATCAAGATCTGGAATGGCGTGCCCGCGTTTCTGCGTGGCTCCCGTCTGACAGCAACGGAGACAACAGCGGTATCTCCAGCACAATGCCCGACCCCAGCATGGGCAAAGCCTTAGGCGACACACCACCGGTTGACCGCAACGTCATCCGATACCAGCTCGGTGTCAGCAAAACACTCGAAGATGGCATCACCATCGGCACAGAAACATTTGTCGATCAGGTCCAACATGGCAACCAAGCCATGGGCGTCATCAGCTACGTGTCTGTGGTGTTTTAGCATGATCACACAACAGCTACGAAACGCGCTATTCGTCGTCTCTCTCCTCTTGCTCAGTGCATGTGGGACCGCACCAACCACCAACACAGCCGACATTATCACCACCACAGGCATGATTGCAGATGCAGTCCAGCATATCGTCAGCCCCAACATGAGTGTCTTGGGCCTCATGGGGTCCGGCGTCGATCCCCACACGTACAAAGCCACGGCTGGCGATGTCAAACGACTACGCAACGCCAAGTTGGTGATTTACAACGGGTTACACTTAGAAGCCAAGCTGGGCGACATTCTCAAAGAGCTCGACAAACCCACCATCGCATTGGGGGAAAACGTTCCTCAAGACCTGATTCACCATCTGGAAGACTACCCCGGACAACATGATCCCCATATCTGGTTTGATGTCCCCCTATGGATGCAGGTGGTCCAAGAAATCAACAAAACAGTCTCTGCCTTTGACCCTGCACATGCGGCTGAATATGAAGCCAACACCACTGCCTACCTCAAAGAATTAGCCGAACTCGATCGTTACGTACGCCAACGCATCCAAGAGATACCCACCGCATCACGGGTTTTGATCACGGCCCATGACGCCTTTGGCTATTTTGGCCAAGCCTACGGCGTCGAGGTGCTTGGACTACAAGGCATCAGCACGGCCGCAGAGGCTGGTACCCAGGACGTTCAAAATCTCGCAAACATTATTGCATCACGAAAAATACCGGCAATATTTGTCGAGTCATCGGTACCCCGACGACACATCCAAGCCGTCCAACAAGCCGTCCAAGCACGTGGCTGGGATGTCCAAATTGGCGGCGAACTTTTCTCTGACGCCATGGGCGCACCAGGAACATTTGAAGGCACCTACATTGGCATGGTCAAACACAACGTCGACACTATCGTGAATGCGCTCAGCAAACAGGATAGCCACCAGTGAATGCACAAATCCCTGCCATCGCTGTCCACGACCTGACGCTTGCCTACCAAGACAAAGCCGTCCTCTGGGATATCGACATTGAAATCCCCCAAGGTGTCCTCGTGGCCATCGTCGGTCCCAATGGCGCCGGCAAAACAACCCTACTCAAAGCTATTCTGGGTCTACTCAAACCCGCCTCGGGACAGGTGCAAGTCATGGGACTTCCCTACAAACAGCAACGGCATGTCGTTGGCTATGTTCCCCAACGAACGTCTGTCGATTGGGATTTTCCCACCACCGTTCGGGATGTCGTGATGATGGGGCGCTACGGTCAGATGGGGTGGTTTGGGCGCCCCTCAGCAGACGACAAATCACGGGTAGATGCGGCACTGGAGCAGGTCAATATGACCGAGTTTGCAGACCGGCACATCAGCGCACTCTCAGGCGGACAACAACAACGGGTGTTTTTGGCACGGGCCTTGGTTCAAGACGCGATGATCTACCTCATGGATGAACCCTTTGTCGGCGTGGATGTCGCTACAGAAAAAGCCATCGTCAGCGTCCTCCAGGACCTCCGAAAAGCAGGCAAAACACTACTGGTCGTTCACCACGATCTCCAAACCCTCACCAGTTATTTCGACTGGGCGCTCTTGCTCAATGTCCGTCAAATTGCCGTGGGCCCCGTACAGGAAGTCATCACTGACGAAAATCTCAGGGCGGCCTATGGCGGACGAAGCGCCTTTTTTGAAGTGCCAGGCGCATGATCCTCGACTACACGCTCCTCATCGTGGGCAGTGGGGCTTTGATTCTGGGCACTGTCTCAGGAGCCTTGGGATGCTTTGCCCTATTGCGAAAGCAAAGCCTCTTGGGTGACGCGATTTCCCACGCCGCATTGCCTGGACTCTGTATCGCGTTTCTACTGACGTGGACCAAGTCCCCTTGGGTACTGGCACTAGGGGCCTTGCTCGCGGGGTGGCTGGGCGTCCTCATCGTGTCGGGACTACGGCGATTCACCCCACTCAAAGATGATGCCGCCCTAGGGTTCATCTTGTCTGTCTTTTTTGGGTTGGGAATGGTGCTTATGAGCATTATCCAACGACTACCCACATCAAACCAAAGTGGGTTAGGGACCTATCTGTTTGGTAGTGCAGCTACGATGCTTCGTTCGGATGTCATCATGATGGCCATTCTGGGGAGTGCAGTACTGGGACTACTCATCTTGCTTTGGCAACACTTCAAAGTTTTTACGTTTGATCCCGCTTTCGCCAAATCTTTGGGTCTCAAAACCGCCATACTGGAAATTCTCCTCACCGGGATGATTGTCATCGCCATCGTCATCGGGCTACAGAGTGTCGGGGTGGTACTCATGAGCGCACTCCTCGTCGCGCCAGCTGCAGCAGCCAGACAATGGACACACCGATTGGGCATGATGGTGTTTCTTGCGGCGGGTATAGGGGCTTTTTCTGCGCTCTCTGGCGCATGGATCAGCAGCCTCATCCCCAAACTACCCACAGGACCGGTCATCGTCCTGGTACTCTCCGCCATTGTCTTGGTGTCTCTACTGAAACAAATGAGAAAGGGTAACTCATGATTTTGGCAATCGCGATACTCACCACTATTGCATGCGTACTTCCCGGCGTTTTCCTCGTTTTGCGTCGTATGTCCCTCATGAGTGATGCTATCAGTCATGCGATTTTACTGGGGATTGTACTGGGCTTTTTTTGGACAGAGTCATTAAGCTCACCATTCCTCATGCTTGGTGCCACGCTAGCCGGCATGGCCACCGTCATCATCACTGAAATGATCGTCCAATCCAAACGACTCAAAGAGGATGCCGCTATCGGATTGGTATTTCCCGCTTTTTTTGCGCTGGCCATTATTTTGATCAACCAATTTGCGGGAGATGTCCACCTGGATACCGACGCTGTTCTCTTGGGAGAGTTGGCCTTCGCGCCCTTTCACCGATTGACGCTATTGGGATGGGATTTAGGCCCTAGTGGATTGTGGGTGTCCGGCCTATTGGCCAGCCTCAACAGCTTCCTCGTCTGGCGGTTTTATCCGACACTCACTGTCTCCACCTTCGATCCGGCGCTATCCGACAGCATGGGCATTTCATCACGCTGGATTCATTACGGCCTCATGCTCATCGTCAGCCTTACCACGGTTGGTGCCTTTCAGGTCGTTGGGTCTATCTTGGTCGTCGCCCTGATGATCGTTCCTGCTGCAACGGCCTACCTCATGGTCTATCGACTCAGTCATATGGTCTGGGGCAGTATACTGGCTGGCGTTTCAGCAGTTGTCAGCGGGTATCTCTTTGCCTCTCACTACGACTTGAGTTTGGCTGGATGTATGGCAGTCGCCGCCGGACTTTTGTTCATCATCGCGTTGTGTGTATCCCCACGCTTTGGGATTTTGCCACGGTTATGGCGATTCCAAGAACAAAAAGTACGATTCGCGTCTGATCTCTTGCTTGTCCAACTCCTGAGCCATGAAGGCACCCCATCGGAAGCATCAGAATCCACCACGAGTCATATGATTCACCACATGGGATGGTCACGCAATTTGGCAGGACGTGCCATTCGACATGGGGTATCGAGAAATTATATCCAACGCGAAAAAAACCAGCTACAACTCACCCCTTTGGGACGGGAAATGGCCCGTCGGGTAATGCGGTATTGACCTGTGCGCGTTTTGCGATGTTTCGAAATGCCACAGATGTGCCATTTCTCGGTCCGTGCGGTGTAGCGGAGCTACATAAACGGAACGAA
>JAGYJO010000369.1 GCA_018402095.1 bacterium | reverse complement strand
TAGATAGGACTGTAAGCCCTGGAAAATGTTTTTCTGGCGGAACAGGAATCGTATTCGTAACAACCACTTCTTTGAAACCCGCTTTGGACAAACGATCTACCGCAGGACCTGAAAACACAGGGTGCGTAGTTGCCAAATAAATTTCGTCATTACAGCCATGACGGCGCAACATATCCAAGCCAGAGGTCACAGAACCACCGGTATCCACCATATCATCGATAAGCAATACCGTTTTGCCACGTACGTCACCCACAATGTTTACGACTTCGGCAACATTGTGATCAGGACGTGTTTTGTGCAAAATAGCCAAATCGGCACCCAGACGGTCACCCAATTTTTTAGCAAATTTGGCGCGACCCGCATCAGGGGCTACAACCACCAAATTACTGAGTTTCTTAGCCGCAAAATAGTCCACAAATAACGGCAAGGCTGTCATATGATCCACAGGACGAGAGAAAAAACCTTGAATTTGATCGGCATGCAGATCCACCGTCATCAGCCGGTCAAAGCCAACCGCAGATAACAAATCGGCCATCAAACGTGCAGAGATCGGCTCTCTTGGTGCCGACTTCTTGTCCTGACGCGCATATCCAAAGTGAGGAATGATGACGTGAATGGCTTTAGCAGAAGCACGTTTCAGTGCATCCATAATCAAAAACAATTCCATATAATCATCATTCGGACGATTGGAAATCGTTTGTAAAACATACACATCTGATCCACGAATAGACTCTTCGACACGGGCATAAGTTTCACCCGAACTAAAACGAGAAAGCGTCATACGCCCTGTTTTAATGCCCAAGTACTCGGCAATTTCTTGACCTAAGGCTTGGTGGGAACTACCGCAAACAAAATGAATATCGTGAATAGGTGATGACATGAGGTTCACAAGTATATCTGCGAGGGTATTTTCCTGCAAGACCGGGATTTATCGGTGTCGTAGAGATGCAATGAAATCGCGCCCCTACTTTCAAATTTTCAGGATCCACGCTTAAATACAACAACTATGGAATTCTCAACATTTTGCGTCAATGACGAACAAATCAAAACAGCTTTGGCAGCAGGTGCCACCCATCTCATTTTAGAAGACCCCGCTGTGA
>JAGYJO010000368.1 GCA_018402095.1 bacterium | reverse complement strand
GGTTCTGAAGCGTTGCGCTATCAGCAACACCACCCTGCACCGCCTGATCACCGACGGCCATTTTCCCCAGCCGGTTCAGATCGGTCCGCGTTCGGTAGCTTGGATAGAGGAGGAGATCGAGGATTGGATCAATGAAAAAATCAAAGAGCGCGACAGGAAAGCAGCTTCATAAATAGCTAACCCGTCTGGGGAAGGCACAGGGGGTTTTACTGATGGTGCCTTCCCTTCCACCTGCTGCCATGAGCACCAATACGCTGGGAGCTACTACAATCTGAACATTTCAATTAGCGTGCTAAGGTATCCAGGGATACTCCCCAACTTCAGCTCACAAAATCCATCCCATATGAATCTTGAAAATATTATAAATTACAATCACTTATGAAATTATCAATTTTTGCGTAAAAAGGGATAAAAAGTCGTGACTCACCAGTAGCCGTTCGGGCAATGGTGCCAATTGCCCGAATTGCGCCTAAAGAATTGGTATCCACAGCCAGCCACACCGCCATGACAAGCTTTACACCCTGAAATTGTTTCAGTGATTCTTGCCAAAAGACATCACAGGCTCCTAGGCCATCAGTATCTCTAACATGATCTAATCCACATCACGTTGGGAATAGACGACGTATGAACCAGAGACCCTCTCTGCCATACCGTGTTGATTCTACAACGCAGTATGGCTCCAACGTGATCTAATCCGCATCACGCTGGAAATAGACCACGTTTGATCCACATACCCTCTCTGCCACACCGTGCTGAATCTAAAACGCAGTATGGTTCCAACGTGATCTATTCCACATCATGTTGGGAATAGACGGCGTTTTAACCAGAGACCCTCTCTGCCATACCGTGTTGATTCTACAATGCAGCGCGGCTCCCGGGCCGTTGAGGTGAAAGCCCCGTGGATGGGAGGGATGGCCAAGCCGACAAGGGGGAAATCTCACACCCAACATCAAAGAGCCCACCTAGGCCGATGTCTCGAACGCTCACCACTTGACGCCCGGTAACCACAGAGCGATGGATGGGAACAAGATGAGAAGGAAAATAGCAAAAGCTTCAACAAAGACAAAAGGTAAAGCTCCCTTGATGATGTCAGACAAAGAAA
>JAGYJO010000367.1 GCA_018402095.1 bacterium | reverse complement strand
AGAAATAACTGGTGCTGTGATATCTCGAATAAAAGATGTGGTTTTGACCGCCGATATATTGCCCGCACGGTCAATGGCCTTGCTCTCTATCGTATAGACCCCATCAGCCGGAATATGCGCAGCTGTAAACACAGCGGTGTTCTGTGCCGCAGTATTCCTGGTGACAACCGTCCCGCCGGCATTCTTCACCGAAACATCGTAAGTCTCTACCCCACTCAGAGAATCCGTCGCCAGGGATGTGACAGTCAATGGCGTTTGGGTGATATTCAGAGGGCTGCTATTCACCGCCACAGACGCCACCACAGGAACCGTCGTATCCAACACAATAGACCGCGTCACGACCGTTGAAATATTCCCGGCCTGGTCTTCCAGTTTGAGTCCAATCACGTAACTCCCCTGTGTCGTGGGCAGTGTCCATGGTGCATTCCCCAACCCGGACAACGCTGTCCATGCCCCACTATTGGTCTGTGCATAAAAGACTTTGGGATATAACTCACTATGGGTAGGCTGCAAGGTCAGCGCCCTTGTGTTCGTGTAGCTGCCCTGTGCGATCGTAAAGCTTGGCGCCAGGATCGTATTGTCGACTGTCACCGTTTGGCTTTTTTCCGTAAGATTCCCGGCTTGGTCTGTGACTTTCACTGTGATGGATTCGGCTTTATTGAGACCGGACGTTGTAAAGCTTGAAGCCGACCCATAGCTCCCTGTACCCAACTTGTACTGCACCGTTGTCGGTGTCGCATCTTGGACAGATAGATTCGTCACTTGAATATTTTGAGACACAAAGGCATTGCGACTGGGCACAATAAACGAAAAAGCAGGCACCGTACTGTCAAAGGCAATCGTCACCCCTGCCGTGGCAACATTTTGGGCTTCGTCTTGCAGAGAGAGTACAAATAGTTTTGATCCATCCGTCATGCTCCAATTTTTGGCGTCCACCGCGTAGCTAATCGTTTGGCCTGCCGTGGCGACTTTTTCAGAGACATAGCCCGTACCTGCATAGCTGAGTTTGGCGGTGATATTTCGGGTACTCATGTTGTCTGCGACCATATGGCTGATCGTGAAGGTCGTATTCGCCGCTGTCCGCGTACTGATGGCCACCGCAGGC
>JAGYJO010000366.1 GCA_018402095.1 bacterium | reverse complement strand
AATGGGTTCTCTGCTGCACTCAAAGCTGAAGTGCTGCCGGAGGGACATGCCTCTGGTGTTTCCTTTGACCAATCCAGTCTCAATTATTATGCAGATCAATTTAATGTGGCGGCTACTCCTGGCGGGGAACTTTACGTCGTTGAGAAGGTGGAACTTCAGGCCTATTCATCAGAAAATACACAGGTAGCGTCCATTGTTGCAAACAGCAATACGATGCAGACATCACAGGTGGATAGACTCCAATCTCTATTTGAAAATATAGTTCCAGGAGGACATGTGGCTATTGTGGATTCTATACGTTTCCCATCTGTGGCTCCAACAATGTCTGTTTCCCCTACCCTAGCGGGGCATCAAGACAACGGCGCTAGTATGGGCGTACTCATTATTGCGCTGCTGGTGGGGTTACCTGTTGTCACGTTTATTATTGGGTTATGTATTGGCAAAAAGATTTCTGAACCTAAAGAATCTGTGACCGCTAGTGTGACTGGTCAAGGTGATGTAAACGCCGCTAGTTCAACACCAGCTTATGATAGAGTTGCTAGCCCAAGTCTCGATAGAGATCCGGACAACGTCTCTGATAGCGCCTCTGATAGTGCACCTACAAGCGTAGACGCTTTAGAGCTAGAGCTAGTAGACGGAGTTCCTTCGGCTTCTCTGTGAAAATTCTGAACAATGGCGTGGTTGCGTAACTGTTTCCTACGCCGGGGGGGGGCTTTGCCCCCCTCCCTTCAGTAGTCAGAGGGTTTGTCTCTATATCGTCTCGATATAATCCATATCTTTGGAAAATGTTTCTTCGAGGAAATAGAGTGCTATCAATGCCAATCCCAGGGATATGGCACCAATGACGAGGGCGCTATTGAGTGGCCCCAACGTGTTTTTCAGGAAAACAAACCCAAAGGTGAGCGGGATGACGGATGCCCGTATAAAATTGGGGACAGTGGTGGCGACCGTTGAGCGCAAGTTTGTTCCGAATTGTTCGGCTGCAATGGTCACGAAAATCGCCCAGTAACCAACGGCAATACCGAGTCCAAAACAAATGGCATAGAATGCTGTTGCGGTGACGCCTGTTGCCATAAAATAGCCGAAAACAGAAAAAAACAATTGATA
>JAGYJO010000365.1 GCA_018402095.1 bacterium | reverse complement strand
AACAAATCCTCTGCCAAGCTCTCAGTTTCCTCGGATCTGATCATCAGATTTATTTTGACGGATTTGGTATAGGCCTCGCCGCTATATTTGGCCCCACGGTTATCAAAAAAATTTCACCTTATATTATTTATAGTATCAAATCCGAAACAGCCCGAACGCCAAACTATGTCATGTCCAACCCAGCCCTGCACAAAGAACATAGCATCGCCTTACGAGATGAATCGTTACAAGCCATTTTTTATATGAAGTGGATGCCTGTATTGGACAGCAAGCATCAGGTTTTCTCTCGCTATAGCATAGAAAATGATATTTTCTGGAATCTGTCTCAAGGTATCAAAGAAAAAGTATTACGTCTCTACGAGAGCGACACCCCCGACGATGTCAAATTCAAAGAGAATGCGTTCCTCAAAGATATGAGAGAAACCATTTTGTATCATGAAATTGGTCACGGACTCACCACAGAACATATGCTCCCCGTCGAAAATGTCTGCATTGGCCAAGGCCCTGAAATATACGACGTCTGGTTCTATGATGCGTTACTCGAATTCTTAGCCGACTTCGCACCCAAAAAAGGCAAACTGCATGGTGCTATGCAAAACATGGTCGAAACAGCAAAACTAAACAAAGTCCGTGCAGAGCGTATGTTTTATATTTATCTCTCAGACATCTGGTTCTATGACACGGATGATACATTTATGCTGCCGTATGCAGATTTTATGGCATTGGTACTCTCCCGTTATATCAACAGAGACCAAAGCATCAACTTTGCCGCAATGGCCAAAGATTTGGATTATCAAAAAAACAGAACCGAAAAAAAGCAACTCAGCTTGTACGAACGTGTCTATGAGCTCTTTCTCTGGGATACCGATGAAATGGGATCTTTTATCAAAAAAGCGACCTTTAAATTGACCGATGACGAAAATTTCAACTATGTCAAAAAACTCCGTATCGAAAGTGCAAAAAAGAACTATCCCAATATAGATCTCGCTAGCGACACATTTCTTGAACCCTTTTGGAAAAACATGTTCAATTACATGCGCGTTTTTTCCGATGCGAAGCCATTGGAAAACTACATCGACATACAGGTGAAGAAAAACATGAAAAAAAT
>JAGYJO010000364.1 GCA_018402095.1 bacterium | reverse complement strand
GGCTCAAAACATGATCGCACCCACCCACGCCCTCTATGGGGCCACGTTTTCATTGATTGTATTGGCGGTTTTCGGGGTCCAAGAAAGCGTGCATTGGAGTCTCATTCTCGTCGGAATATTGGGTGCCTTGTGTCCCGATCTCGATATGCCAACCTCCACCATTGGCCGCCTCTTCCCCTTTGTCTCAAAACCCCTTGAACGGCGTTTCGGACACCGCAGTGTGACCCATTCTTTGCTGGGATGGGGCATCGCAACACTGGTTTTCGCGCTTCTTTTGGGGGGTGTTTTTCTCAGTTTAAACCTACTGGCCAGCCGTTCGATTGGCCTGGTCGCCAGCGGGTTGGCCTGGTGGCTCGCTGAAATCCAAGCTGCGACCATGCTGCGTTTGGTCATGTCCTTTTCTGTGGGCTATCTGTCCCACATTGTCTTGGATATGATCACCCCACGCGGGGTGCAATTGTTGTGGCCCAACCCCAAACGGGACGTCGTGTTTCGTGGCACCCAACTCACGGTTGAAACGGGCAGTGTCCGCGAATGGGGTGTGGTTGGTATTGGGGTGATTTTGTTGGTCGTGGCGTTGCCGTTGTCTGAACATGGTTTGATGACAACTGTACGCTGGTTGTTGGCGACCCCAGATGCCGCGATTGCAGAATTCAAACACAGCAGATACCGCACCTACGTCAGTTTTGAAGGGCTGTGGACCCAAAGCAAAGAACCGGTTTTGGGTACCGCTGAGATTCTGGACGTGGTGAACAAAAGGTTGGTCATCGCGTATCGTCCCACGATGAATCGATCCCACCTACACATCGTCACCCTCTCTGACGAGCTCTCCGCCGACATCATCGCCACCAAAGTCCGACTCAAAACCACCACCATCCCCGTGGTCCAGCGGCAGCTGACCTTCACCAACGCCTCGCGTGACAGCCTTTTGGCCCAACTCAGCGATGACGCCCTCGTCTCCGGCACCATCACCCTCCCAAAAGACCTCCGCGTCTTGTCCATTCCAACGCAAGAAGTCCCCTCATCCGCTCCCCCAAACCCCATTTCCGAGAGTGCGCCACTCGACTCGGGGCACACTGACACTCCCACGCAACCCTCCCGTTCACCTA
>JAGYJO010000363.1 GCA_018402095.1 bacterium | reverse complement strand
AATGCGATAAATATCACTGATGCCTATTTTTGAGATCGCTTCAAACAATGGCTTCAAGTCATCTAGACACATTTCCAATGACGATTTTTTCGTCACATCTAGCCTGTCCAAAAAGGATTTCAACAAACGCATTACCAACACGCCTTCTGATTCACTGAAATTCACCAAATAGGTCCCTTGCACAATGACAGCACGCGCCACTACCTCGATCCCTTGCCTCAAGTCTCGGGGAAAAACGTCTTCAAGGTGCTTAGCTAATTCGGCCATAAAGAACGAGACCGTTTCATCTTCATTTTTCGACTCTGCCGAATGATATTGTGGGGGGTAGCTTTGTATTGCATCATGGACAAACCCCAATGTCGCCATAAGCTCTTGGACGATAGTACCTTGATACAAGGACCCTAGGTCCATACACATTTCTTGTGCATGGTATTCCGTATGATAGGTTTTTTGACGCAAAAACTGTGAGGCATCATGCATCTCTCTTTGCAAATAGGTCTTCACATCGGCCCGAATGGTAGACAACGCGCTGTTAAATTTTTCTTTATTTTCAGGCTCTCTGAGAAAATCAGATAAGTCCTCAAACGCACACTTTATATGCGCACTATTATCAATCAAGTCTTGAGACACCGCGATCACTCGGTCTATTTGTTGTTCTGTGAGTGCACCAGGAAAAACATCTGCTATTGCAGAAAATCGATGTAAGTCTATCTTACCTATATGTGATTCGGTGGGAAGAATTGGTGGCGCCGATTGAAAAAAACGCTTCACACCACACCAAATACCCGCCTTAGCAGGGGAGTTAAGTACGCTGAGAGCCGTCGGTTTTTTCTTTTCCGCCAAAAATTCAGGGACTTGAGAAGGTCCAGTGGCAACGATTCTAAACATATCGAAAAGATCCTAAACTAACAGCCCCTTTTAGATAGTCTTAATAAATCAGAACAGGTGGTTATCGCAAAAATAAAATAAAAATTTCACTTTATTTTTTTCGGGTCTTTTCATAGACCCATGGCATCAATCGCTAGGCCCACCAGATAGTGAAAAAAAACAAATCGCGCCTTCTCGGCGCGATTTGTCAGGAGGGTCATTCACAGGGATCAACCCGATGAGGTCTATCCC
>JAGYJO010000362.1 GCA_018402095.1 bacterium | reverse complement strand
GCTACACGAACAGCACCAGACATATAGGCCTCCAGCTGCAACTCTGCACCACAATAAACCCCAGCGTCGCCAAAGGACTGCGTTCCCCAATAGACTTCGCCAAACACATCCCCAAAAAAGATATCCGGTGACCACCATCCCTGACGAACAGGAAACAACCGATGCAGCAAATACCCTTCCACACCATCACCCGTCACATCCGTCAGATGTACAGCCCCATAGCCACGGCGCGTCTCCAGACGGTCCATGACAAACGACCGATCCCACCGCAACCCCAATGTCCCATCGCCAATAGTATGAGACACATGGGAGTGCACGCGATACCCCTCACGCAAGCCCAATTCCAGAGAGTGCGACAACTGGGTATCCAGCCACCGCCAGGTCATGGCAAGGCCCGGCGTCCAGTCATCCCATTGATATGTCATCTGTGCACGTGCCACTTGAAGGCCTTGGTCCACGCCACGAAAAAAAGGCCACGAGGCTTGAATCAAATTCCCTTCAGGTAACAGCTCCCCACGCACCGACACTGGAGACAAAACAGGCGTCTCAGCCTCAACTGTAAATCCGTCTGAGTATCCCAAATGATAAGAAATAAGTTCCAATTTATCTTCACCAAAAACACCAGGACCCCCATTTTTTGGGCTAAACCGATGCGGCAAAATAGTAGCCAAATCTTTATCCAAGGCATCCGCATCCAAACGTCCTTCAAGATCTAAGCCCGCCGAGACAATAGGGGTCGGTAACGGCAACGCCGACTGTGGACTCAAAGGCAAAGAGAACAGCTCTTCGCCGACAGCCGTCACCCCAACCACCGCCAGCCGATCCCCCAAGGACACTCCATAGGTCGCGTGATGGGCAATGGTGAGTTGCTCGAGGCGTCTGTCCGGCCCCCGAAAACGATACATCTGATACCCCAGATCCGCATTGACAGAAAAGTAGAGGTCTTGGCCATCACCCCAAATCCGGGCAATAGCGTGTCGGGACTGCAACAACGGTGCGATAGCCAAACTATCCGGATCCAGCGAATACAAATCCCAAGAGCCACGTGGTGTTTTCGCCACAATCGCAAGCTGACCCTGAAAGCGCTGCATCTCGGCCACGTAGACAGGCAAGTCTCCA
>JAGYJO010000361.1 GCA_018402095.1 bacterium | reverse complement strand
ACATGGAGATGACTGGCAGACTGTTCGCTATCTTGAATCATTTTTATAGCCTGTTTTTCCTGAAAAGCCTGTGAGTTTGTCAGCTGAATATCACGCAGTCCTTCTATTTTTTCATGAATTCCTGACTGCATGGCCGAGTGGGTTTCAAGTGTCACTTGCGACAACCGTTTGAGTCGATTCTGAGACACAACAAACACCCCTACAAAAAAGGGAATGCTCACCGACAATCCCAATGTCATCTGCCAATTCAAGATAAATAAGACCCCCATAAATCCCAATGTCAGTGCGAGGTCTCTAACAAATCCCGCTAGCCCCAAAGGCAATAACAACTTGAGCTTGTCCAAATCTGTGACCAATCGCGCGGTTAGCTCGCCAGACATGACCTGCATATAGCGGGAAAAGGACATGTTTTGAACGTAACTATACATCTGTCGACGCAGGGTGGTACGAAACCTCTGATGGGTCTGTACACCCAACACACGATTGAGCAAACCCAGTCCACTCCCCAAAGAAATCAACATAACCAAACCGCCAATACAGACACCCAAAAGGGTCACATTTCTTGCAGGGAAAACGGTATCTACCAGGTATTGAAAAACAAGTGGCATCGGCAATTGTAGCAGCGACGTCAGTAACGACAGTACAATCAGCACACAGAGACTTTTCCTGTAGGGTTTAAGCCATTTTATATACAACTTGGCAGTCATGACGATTTCCACATATTTGGAACTACGGCCCACATCTGCCACTGCTCTGGAAATTGTCGAATCCAGCCCTCTACCGTCTTGGCCAGACATGCCGTCATAGAGGCCGTTTTGTCGGCAAAGTCACCCCCATACGCCTGCGCATCTATAGGCGACAATATCTTCACAACATGCGTTTCCCGATCTACGCCTCTCTCCTGAAAGACCACCATCGGGACCACCAACGCTTTACTTGCGATGGCCAGTTCAAGAGGCCCACAAGGAAAATCCGCTGATTCCCCCAAAAAGGGCACCCGTGACGTCTTCACAAAAGAAGGATCCACATCACATAACACAAACAAGAGATTTCCAGCACGCAACGTCTGTAATGCAGCCATCCCAGGCTTATCACGTAAGCGCAGTATAGAAAGAGAGATCCCCA
>JAGYJO010000360.1 GCA_018402095.1 bacterium | reverse complement strand
CTGGCTGCGCAGCAGTCTGGGGGTGGTCTCTCTTCGAATGACTGTCGCTATAGCCTGTGATTAAAACGGGGCCCACCCTTCGACTGCGATCAGCGTAGCCCTTTAACACCCCACTCTTTCGCGAAGCTCCGCTGCCTGAAATTTGACAGCCGCTGAGATATTGATGATCATACCCGCCATGATTCACACTTTATTTTCACAAAAAGGGAAACCCTTTTTTATCGGACTTCTGGCCAGTATTTTTTCTCTGTTTTTGGGCACCTACACCCCCCTATTTGCCACTGGCATCGACACCTATATCAATCACAAACTATCCCCTATCAGCAATTTTCTCGCAGGCATTATTTTCTTCACCGTCCCTATCAATGGCACAGACGTACCATTGATCGTGGGGTGGCTCATCCTCGCCGCTATTGTTCTCACGATTTATTTTCGGGGCATACAGTTCCGGGGATTTCGGCATGCCCTGGATATTCTCCGTGGGCGCTACTACGACCCCAAAGATGACGGCGAAGTCTCCCCCTTTCAAGCCTTGAGCACCGCGCTATCCGGCACTGTCGGACTGGGCAATATCGCCGGTGTCGCAGTCGCACTCTCTATCGGCGGCCCCGGTGCCACCTTCTGGATGATCATCGCAGGATTCATGGGCATGGCCACGAAATTCACCGAATGCACCCTGGGTGTCAAATACCGCACCCGCTATACAGACGGCCATGTTTCTGGCGGACCCATGTACTATCTCTCCAAAGGTTTTGCAGAAAAAGGCATGGCCAAAATCGGAAAAATATTTGCCACGTTTTTTGCGATTTGCTGTGTGGGTGGTGCCTTGGGTGCCGGCAATATGTTTCAGGTCAATCAAGCTTTCCAACAAAGCGTCTCGGTGACGGGTGGCGACGCCAGTTTTTGGGCCGACAAAGGCTGGCTATTTGGATTGGTCATGTGTGGCGTCGTCGGGCTCGTCATCATTGGGGGCATCAAGTCTATCGGGAAAGCCACAGAAAAACTCGTTCCCTTTATGGCTGCCATCTATTTGGGCGCCAGTTTGGTCATTTTGGGTATCAATTATGATCTCTTGGGGCATGCGATCATGCAAATCATCAGCGGGGCTTTCACCGGAGCCGGTGTC
>JAGYJO010000036.1 GCA_018402095.1 bacterium | reverse complement strand
AAAACACAGCCTGCTCGCCTCCGGCGAGCAGGAAAAAAGTTTTTGAAAGGGCTGTCGCTGGTCCCTGAGGTTTCTCGAAGGGTTCGATCCCCCTCCCTCTAGGAAACGGTTACATTACCCCCGCCCTACTATCTGGAACACTCCCCTTCTGTAGGGTATACTCAAATGTCTGTTCTACATGCGTCTATGGCGCATCCTGACGATCACAAATTATTTATCATTTTGGAAGTATGAAAGGATTATGACATGGCAATTCGAGTTGCAATTAATGGCTTTGGCCGCATCGGGAGAAATGTTTTTAAGCTCATGCTTGAAAGACCGGGTATCGAGGTTGTTGCGATTAATGACCTTACAGATGCGAAAACCTTGGCCCATTTGCTGAAGTATGACTCTGTACATGGCAAATTCTCTGGCACTGTTTCTGCAAAAGATGGTGCTATCGTGGTTAATGGCAAAGAAATTCCGATTTATGCTATTCGTGATCCGAAGCAATTGCCTTGGGCGTCCCATCAAGTCGATGTTGCGATTGAATCTACAGGTATTTTTACCGCAGCAGATAGCCCTAAAGGTGGTTACATGAACCACATCGAAGCGGGTGCCAAAAAAGTCATTTTGACTGTCCCTGCGAAAGACGACATCACGACGGTTGTTTTGGGTGTCAACAATGAAGCCATCAAACCAGAAATCAAAGCCTACTCCAACGCCAGCTGCACCACCAACTGCCTAGCGCCTTTGGCAAAAGTGCTGCACGAAAACTTCGGTATCGTGAAAGGGTTTATGACTACGGTTCACGCGTACACCAATGATCAAAATATTTTGGACTTGCCTCACAGTGACTTGCGTCGTGCACGTGCTGCTGCAGTCTCTATCATTCCGACGACAACAGGTGCTGCGAGAGCGGTTTCTTTGGTGCTACCTGAACTCAAAGGGAAGTTGGATGGTACCGCAATGCGCGTTCCTGTTCCTGATGGTTCTGTGGTTGATTTGACCGTTGAGTTTTCACGTTCTGTGACCAAAGAAGAAGTGAATGCTGCATTAAAAGCAGCTGCAGAAGGTCCGATGAAGGGTATTTTAGAATACACCGAAGATCCGATTGTATCTTGCGATATCATTGGCAACCCACACTCATCGATCTTTGATGCGCTATCGACGATGAGCATGGGCAACATGGTTAAAGTCATGTCTTGGTATGACAACGAGTTGGGTTACTCCAACCGTGTGGTGGATTTGGCAGAGGCCATTACCAAATGCGCGTAACGTCCCCCGATTTGGGTGTGCGTTCTATCACGGATATCCCGACAGCTGAGCTGTCGGGTCGCCGTGTGTTGGTTCGTGTTGATTTTAATGTTCCTCTTCAAGAGGGGAAAATCACGGATGATGCACGTATCGTCGCTGCATTGCCGACGATTCAGTATTTGATCAAATACAAAGCGCGCGTGATTCTCATGTCTCATTTGGGGCAACCCAAGGGTGTGACGCCAGACTTGAGTCTGGCGCCGGTCGCAGAATGCCTGGCTGATTTGCTGCACAAACCAGTGACCTTGGTGTCTGACTGTGTAGGCCCAGATGTGGCCGATCAAGTGGCGTCGATGGAGCCTGGTTCTGTGTTGTTGCTAGAAAATATACGTTTTTATCCCGAAGAAACCAAGAATGACCCTGTTTTTGCTGAAAAACTGGCCAAGCTGGGGGATGTTTTTATTCAAGATGCCTTTGGTACCGCACATCGGGAGCATGCCTCCACCGCAGGTATCGCGGCGTACCTTCCAGCGTATGCGGGATTTTTGATCCAAAAAGAACTGACATTTTTGGACCACGCGATCAAGCACCCCAAACCGCCGTTTGTGGCCATCATTGGGGGCTCAAAAGTGTCCAGCAAAATGGGCGTTTTGACCCACCTTTTGGGCAAGGTCGACGTGTTGGTGATTGGTGGGGCGATGGCCTATACCTTTTTGAAAGCACAAGGAAAACCAGTGGGTAAATCCATGGTCGAGAGTGATCGCATGGCGGATGCGCGTGCCTTTTTGCAACAAGAAGCGGCGTCCAAAACCCGTGTAATTTTGCCTGTCGATCACGTGGTGTCTGACGAAGTCTCTGAATCTGCGAGCACAACAGTTTGCAAAGATATTCCTGCTGATCGTATGGGCTTGGATGTCGGACCAGAAACAGTGGCCTTGATTCGCAAAGAAGTGGCTGCTGCAGGAACGGTTCTCTGGAATGGTCCTTTGGGGGTTTTCGAACTCACACCTTTCTCAGAAGGCACCTTTGCTGTGGCCAATGCACTGGCAGAGAGTCCTGCGATTACGATTGTGGGTGGTGGAGACTCTGGTGCGGCCATTGCCAAGGCAGGTCTTACGGCGCATATGACCCATATTTCTACGGGTGGCGGTGCCTCTCTTGAGTTTTTGGAAGGCATTCCGTTGCCTGGTATTACGATATTGGGGAAAGACGCATGATGATTGAGCACCCAGATGCGATTCGAAATGCGATCGAAAACCTCTCCAAGAAACGCCATGTGATTTCGGATGAGGCGTTGCGTGCACGTGAAGAGCAGTTGGTTCGTCAGGACCAACAGCAAAAAGAAACCGATAAAAAATGGGACAAAAAACTCACGGTTATCGAAGAGTTTACCGATAGTGTCCATTTGTTGATGGCTATTTTCAAGCAATCGGCGCTGCAAGATATTGCGATGCTCACGGCCAATCCGACACGGATTTTGTTGCTTAGTTTTAGCATTGGGATTTTTCGTGGATTGGGGTTTGCTATTGGGTTTTTGGTGATTTTGTTTGGTATTGCGGTGGTGTTTTTGCATAGCGCCCCACAGGATCTTTCTGCACAAGTGATGCTGTTTGTGAAAAGCGCGTTGGCGCGTTAGGTCTATGTATACACGACGCCATGGGCTGGTTTTGGTAGTGGCGGTAGTATTGGACCAAGTGACCAAATGGTTAGCCAACCATTTTTTGGACTACTTTGCATCTGTACCTGTTGTTCCTGGATTGGTACTGAGTTTGGTACATAATCCGGGAGCCGCTTGGGGTATCTTTGCCCATCGGACGTATTTGCTGACCGGTGTGAGTTTTGCCGTTTTGGTGGCGTTGTGGTTCATGCGTCATCGTTTGGGAACCAGCCGGTGGACACGTTGGGGATTGGTTATTTTGGCCGCGGGCACCTGCGGCAATTTGATTGATCGTGTGATGATCGGGTATGTGACGGATTTTATTAACATTGGCATTATTCCTGTGTTTAATGTTGCGGATATTTTGATCAACGTAGGTGTTTTCGGGCTCCTCATAGAAAGTTTTACACATGGCAATTCTGACCATTCAAGCTGATTGGCGTGGTCGACTAGACGCAGGTCTCGCAGAGGGAACGACGTATTCCCGACAACAAATCCAAAAATGGATCCAGTCCGGCTCTATTTTGGTCAATGGTGTTGCGGCTAAGGCCTCGCAACGTGTCACCGCAGCGGACGTGGTGACCTTACTGGTGGTCGAGGAGTCGGTTGTAGCGCCTGCGGGTGTGACGCTAGACCTTCTCTATGAAGATACCGAGCTCATGGTGATCAACAAGCCATGTGGTTTGGTTGTCCACGATGGGGTTGCGACAGAGACCCGTCTGACCGATTCGTTGCTGGCGTATTGTCCCGCTATTGCAGCGGTTGGTCCTGCCAATAGGCCTGGTATTGTGCATCGTTTGGACAAAGATACGGAAGGTCTCATGGTCATTGCGAAGACTGTGTCGGCACTGGAAAATCTCAAAGCACAGTTTCAAGACAGAGTGATTGAAAAACGCTACTACGCCATGGTGCGTGGCTCCACACCTTGGGAGGTTTACACCTTGTCCGCGGCTATTGGCAAACACAAATCTGGTGGCAAGATGATGGTGAGTGAAGATGGCAAACCGTCTGAAACGGGGTTTGAAGTGTTGTCGCGGTTTACCACGAAAACATTGCTGGATGTGAAGCCTCTAACCGGTCGTACCCACCAAATACGGGTGCATTTAAACTTTTTAGGTTTCCCCGTTTTGGGAGACCCCTTGTATCACCATAGCTCCAAGCAGTATTCGCAGGGACAACTCTTACAAGCGTATACATTGGGGTTTCGGCACCCAGTGACGGGTGATTTTATGCGGTTTACGTTACCGCAGTCGTTGCGTTTGCGAAATGCCGCTAAAGGTTAATTTTTTTCTGAGGGCGCGCACCTGTGGTGCTTGCCCTCAGACTCCCAGATTGAGATCGAAAGGGTGAACGACGCAGTCGCGAACCCTTTCAAAGATTGGGCAAACAAACTATCCCGTTGGTTCGAGGTACACCAGCGTGCCATGCCATGGCGTGAAACACCCTCACCCTACCGCACTTGGATCAGCGAGATGATGCTGCAACAAACCCAGGTAGACACCGTTATTCCGTATTTTGGTCGTTTTCTAGAACGATTTCCTGATGTTTATGCGTTGGCATCGGCTCCCCAAGATGATGTCCTCAAACAATGGGAAGGGCTGGGCTATTACAGCCGTGCGCGTAACCTACACAAAGCTGCGCAACAGGTCGTCGATATCCACGATGGGGTATTGCCGACAGCGTACAAAGACCTACAAACCCTGCCAGGCATCGGACCCTATGCCGCCGCTGCGATTGCAAGTATCGCTTACGAAGTTCCTGTCCCTGTGGTGGATGGCAATGTTTTGCGGGTGTTTGCCCGATTTTGGGGCTTGGATACCGACATCCGCTTGCCCAGTATTCGGCAGGATATTTTTGACCGACTGATGCCTGTTGTCGCGACCCAGACGCCAAGTGTGTTTAACCAAGCCATTATGGAACTTGGCGCTTTGATATGCACCCCGAAAAAGCCACAATGCGGGATCTGCCCGATCCAGTCCGACTGTGTGGCCTATGCCACGGATCAGACAGAGACCTTGCCGGTGAAAGCCAAGGCCAAGCCGGTGCCGCACTATGTGATAGGTGTGGGACTGATTCGCTATCGGGGACGCGTCTTGATCGCGAAACGCAACGAGTCGGGGATGTTGGGTGGGCTATGGGAATTGCCAGGCGGAAAACAGAACGCTGACGAAGCGATAGAAACCACTGTGACACGGGAGATTCTGGAAGAGACAGGCCTGGAGGTCACGATTGTCCGTCCTCTCTGTGTGATCAAGCATGCCTATACGCATTTCAAAATCACCATGCACACGTATCTGTGTGATGCGCCACATGATCGCGCCCTCGCGAAGAGCAGTACCGAAGTGCAGTGGGTGTTGCTCAGTGATCTTGATAATTATGCCTTTCCGACCGCGACGCATAAGGTGTTTGGGGCGATATCATGGGACTCACTCTTTGATGTAGTGGCGTCTTAAATGGGAGGGGGGTATTAACTTCCTAGAGGTGGGGACAGATAGCGATCCTTCGAGATCATCAGGAACTAAGCCCCTAAAAAACCATCTTGCGCGTCTCTGAGCGCAGCCGCAAGGGCTATTCGTCGGCCTCGTAGGAAGCGATTACTGGGATAGCGCTTTTACCAGTTGTCGCTTCGTTCATCCTCGCGTAGCATGTGAAGACATTTATCATATAGAAGGATATCCCTATGACATTTTTATCAACACTGGAAACAGTGATACAACAACGTTTATCAGACCAATCAGATGCGTCCTATACCAACACATTGGTGAAAAGTGGGATTGACCGTGTACTGCGTAAAATCGGCGAAGAGTCAGCCGAAGTCATCATTGCGGCAAAAAACAATGACAAAGAGGAAATTCTCAATGAGTCAGCAGACTTGCTCTATCATATGATGGTCATGCTTGCTGCGCAGGGCTTGTCTTTGTCTGAAGTGGCCGCTGTTCTCGAATCCCGTCATACGAAAAAAGGAGCTTAATCATGAGTGTTTTAGCGACATTGGCTTTGGTAAAAGCCCTTCACGTTGTGTTTATGTCTGCTTGGTTTGCGGGGATGTTCTTCCTCGGACGTATGGTGATCTATCTCGCTGAAGCGATCACGGCCAAACAAACGGATGTCATCACCTTGATGAACAGTGCGATTCGTCGTGTGACTTGGATTATCGTATTGCCAGCGACGCTAATCACGATTGGCCTGGGGCTCTGGCTGATGGTCATGACAAAGGCCTACACCTCACCTTGGTTTCACCTCAAAATGACCTTGATTTTCGTATTGCTTGGGCAGCAGCATTACCTGTTTCGTATCGCGAAACAATTGCGTAAAGGTGAAGTCAAACACAGGCCTCTGTTTTTGCGCATTTTTAACGAATTACCGTTTTTTCTGTTATTGGGTATCGTGTTGACGGTATATAGCCGCAATACGTTGTCTGGCCTTGTGGCTATGGGTTTGTTGTTTCTGTTGGTTGGCGGTATCTTTGGATTGCGTGCGATGTTCAAAAAGAAAAAGCCAACAGCCTAGATGGAAGCCTTTTCACTGAGCAAAAATACAGTTCCGCCAGCGTTGTTGTTACTCCAACTCTTGGCGGAGGTGTTGACCCGTTGTGAGGCCTTGTTTACCCCGTCACATCCGCTCAATCAGCGTATCAAGACGGAATGGCGGCATCTCGATACGCTTGAGTCCGACCCGCTGTTTATCACCGATCCGTTGGCGGCGTATTTGGTGCAAGCCAGTCTTTTGGGTGTCTTGTCTATGCATAATGGGGTTCTCGTCCCTGACTTGAAGGGCTTGTCTCATAGGGGTGAGAAAGTCACGCTTTATTGGCAAAATGGCATTTCGACGACCTGGACATTGGGTGTCATCGATGCCGGTTTTTATGAAGCCAAACGCGATATTTGCAAAAAAGTATTTGCGAACCAGTTTCGTGCGAAAGCTGGGATAGAGACGGGTTTGTTGATACATTCTGCTCAGCGTATTCGTGGCTATGTGGGGCTTTTGCCTGCTGTTGAGTCCTGTTTGAAAGCGGTTCAGGCGCCTGCGACCTTGCAGATATTGGTGTCCCGTCCGGTGGCCAAAGAGCAGTTGTTCGTCTTGATGTCATGTTTGCCTGTGGATCAATTGAATCTCTTGTTTATGACATTGGGGAATAGCTTGCCGGATGAGACCCCATTGAAAGTCAAACAGCGTCAGACCTTAAACGTTTCGTCTATTTTTAGACAACCGTCACAGGATGCAGCGTTTCTCATCGAAAAAATCATGTGCTACATGGATCTCTATTATGCGGTGGATTGGCCGATTTTGCAGCATATCACCCAAAGTGTGACGCAGCGCTTTATCAAAGAGGAAATTTTGGCGAAACCGGCTATTTATGCCCAGGTTTGTGACCAAGCGGGATCAATCTTGGCCATGCAAGTGACGCCGAGATATCAGATTTATCAGTTGTTGGAACGGCTGTTGGGGAGTTTTTCGTAGTAGCTATGGCTCGTTTTGAAGGTAAGAATTTGCAGGGTTTATTAGATTCTCTGATCTTAGCTTGGGAGCATGAAACTGTAGAGTTTAAAAACCCCACCAAGCCCTTCCCTGTGACAGATCTTGGTAAATATTTTTCGGCTTTGGCTAATGAAGCCAATTTAAGAAATCAAGAAAATGCGTGGATGGTTTTTGGGGTTGATGATAAGACTCGGAAAATAGTAGGGACGGATATATATCGAAAAGGTGGTGAGCTAGAGGCTCTTAAAGTTCAGGTATCCAATGTTGTGGAACCGAAAACAACTTTTCAAAATATTTATGAGCTAGTGGTGGATGGGTGCCGTGTATTGTTTTTTCAAATTTCTCCGGCACCTATAGGAATTCCGATTTCTTGTAATGGTCATTATTATGGTCGGTCAGGCGAAAGTCTTGGGGCTCTTGGGGTTGCAAAGCAAGATAAAATTCGAAATCAAAAAAATGACTATGATTGGACGGCTCAAATTGTTTCAGATGCTACAATCGGAGATTTAGATGTCATTGCCTTACAACGATCGCGACAGTCATTTGCAAAGAAATATGAAAATAGATTTTCTGCAGATGAGGTTTTGAGTTGCTCCGATACAACTTTTTTGGATCGTTCTAAATTGACTATTTCGGGAAAGATCACAAAGGCGGCATTGTTACTCTTAGGAAAAGAAGAGTCTTCACATTTTCTGTTACCACATCCTGTTCAAATGACATGGAAGTTAGAAGGAGAAGAACGGGCTTATCAACATTTTGGTCCACCTTTTTTTCTCAATACGACGCAGTTATATCAGAAAATCAGAAATGTTCAGATTCGTATTTTACCGCAAAACGAACTTTTCCCTGTAGAGGTAGCAAAATATGATCAACGTTTGATTTTGGAAGCTTTGCATAATTGTATAGCGCATCAGGATTATTCGCAGTGTGCACGTATTGTCATTACTGAAAATTCTGACCGATTAATTTTTGAAAATAGCGGTTCTTTTTTTGAGGGAATGCCCTTGGATTATGTTTATGCTAAAAAAACACCGAGACGTTATCGAAACCCTTTTTTGGTACAAGCAATGGTGTCATTGAATATGATTGATACGATGGGTATAGTGCGGTGAAATGTCCAGACCAGGAAAAATGAAAAGATTTTCCTGATGGAACTGTAAGAGCTGTTTAAAAGTGATAGACACCTCCTGTATAAAATTCATAGACTGATGGGGACCAATTAAGAAGGATAAGGCACTGCTGGAGAGCAACCTGAGCGTCTGATTGGTGGTATACAGCTGGGGGTTGGCGACGGCTAACCCTCACAAGAAATGTCACCCCCAGCTGGCACCTTCTAAGCGAAAACTCATGCTTGTGTTCCTCAATTTTCATTAAAATAGACCATTTTTGGCGTCAAATAGCCTAGAAGAATGTAGACGCTGGTCATTGTAATAGCGAATAAAGACAAGGATACCTGATCTGGATCTTTCATCGTTTGATAGTCCATCAAATAAAGATGTTCGTGCTTAAGAGTTCTGAACCAACGTTCAATAATAATGTTGTCAGCCCAACGACCAACAGAATCCATTGATAATTGTGAGCAGTATTTTCAACTGCCTTAATGAAATTTCACTCGTAAATTGAGACCCTTGATCTGTATTGATAATATCCGCCTTTGAATAGATTCTCACGCTCTTCAAATGCATCAATGCAACAGGTGGCAATGTTCAAGGCTATTTGAGAGACGCCAACCCACAATATAGCGACTATGCCAATCACAACCGCTACCAAATAGCAAAACCACTTTTCAGCCGAACACTGTAATATCAATTGCCCAAACTTGATTGGGACGTTCAATCGATATTTCTTCTTTAACAAATAGGGAAGGATAAACCTTGTGGGTTTGTTGTTTTTACTTGGTTGTTTTTTAGCCTTTGATATAGCGCTTTCAAGCCCAAAGTGCCCATGTATTTTCTAACCCTATCTTCTCCAATAGCATAGCCTTCCATTTTTGCGCTGTTTTCTGGACGACGACATACGACGCATCTTTTGCGTAAATCTCGTCCACTTTTCAGGATTTGAAGATCCTCTTATTGAATTCAGCTTGTTGTAATAAAACGTCGATTGCTGATCATCGTGCATTGCTCGCACCGATAGCGACCCCAGACGAATCAACTGCCTTCTCTAGTCTTTCAAGTCCAAGCTCCTTAACTTTTTTTTGCCCACTAAGCTGAGCGTTGATTTTGCCATTTTTATTTATGTAATTCATCAATTTCATCTTGATGACTTTAGCGTATCCCGATGCGCTTTTAGCTGTTTCCCTTGATCAAAAAGACCCTCCATATTCTCTAGAAACTGCGCCTTCCAATTCTGGAGATTTTTAGGGTGAACTTCATACTGGCTTGCGATCTCTGACAACGTCTTTTCGTTCCCTAATAGCTCTAGCACCATCTTTGACTTTTCTTTTGCGCTGTAGGTCTTTTTTTGTCTTTTTTGCGACATTTCTTTCTCCTTTATCTTCAAAAATATATCACTATTTTCTGGTCTAAAGGAAAATCACTCCCACTCTTTTTGGTCCGAATTTATCACCGCATTATATACAAACGCGGAATGTCCAAAGCAGGAAACAAAGAAAAACGTGTTATCTCTAAAATCAATAAAGAGGCGAGAGGAATAAGTACACCTAAAAAAACATGCCACTTCGTTTTTTTAAAAAAGAAAATAAACCCCAATGGCATCAACGAAAAATAAACAAGCTGAGCATTCGCTTCTCTACCCAGAGCACTTGCATAATATAAAAGGGTAATAGAACAGAAAAGAATCAAACACAATCCAGCCCAGAAATGTTTTTTATAATAATTAAAAAGAAGAACAATGATATTGGAAGATGCAGCAGGAATCACAAGAATACTAGCCAGCGGCAATCCCATTTTCTGAAAAATAAAATAATAGGGGACTTCCATTAAAAACAAAAGAACTGCAATTTGATTAATCAACCGAATTCTAAGCGCATCGTCTCTCGTCGTGTCGCCAGAAATCCCTAACGAAACTAGGTTATAAAGCAAGCGCAACCACCCTCCTTATTCCGCAAAAAAACGCCAATCAAAAAGGGGGCCTAAACCCTACTCAACGCCAATAACAACGCCTCTTTGGGGCCCTGTTTCCCAGACTTAATCGCCACATCCGCCATATGCAACAGAGACAAGCCCTTGATGAGCGTGTCCACCGTATAGCCACGACGAACCTCTCCGGACAGTTTTTCCAAATAATAGGGCTGACGACCTATCGCTTTGGCCATCGCGGCAAAAGACTGCTTCCGCTGCAAGCCATCTAAGATCTGTAAATAGAGCCGCCACTGAGAAGAAATCAGACCAATCATGGCAACGGGCTCTTCACCAGAGTCCAGCAAAGCACGCAAAAGGCCCAACGATTTTTTATTCACACCCGACCGCAAGGCCTCCAACAGATCAAAGACACTGGTCTCACCCTTGGCATTACATGCTGTCACATCGGCAATGGTCGGGACGGCCTCACCCACATAGAGAAACAAGTTACGAATACCCTGGGTCAAACTCCCATAGTCATAACCAATAGTGGCCAAAAGAGCCTCGGCCACACCTGAATCAACGGGGTGATCGCTGGCCAAACGCAAACGGGAATGCACCCAAGACAACCACTTTTCGTGCTCCCACTCCTTAAGTTGCATACAGGGTTGTGCCGTCGCATGGGCTAAAATGGCCTTCGTCATTTTGCGACGGTTGTCCAAATTGCCACGACAAACCATCACCACATGATGGCCATGACGGGTGGCCCCCTCCAAGGCCTGTGAACACATAGACACAGCATCATCGTCACCCGTACTCCCCAGCAAATCGGGATCATGCCACACATAGGCCGTCCCGCCGGCAGAAAACAAAGAAACACCCTGCATCGTCGATAAAAAATCTTCTGCAGACAGTTTTTTGGGCAATAACTCTACCGGTTTTTGCCACTCATTGGTATATTTCTTGACCGCTTCGTCGATGAGGAAGGGGGAATCCCCATAGAGGATGAGGTGGGTGGTCATTGTCCACCTCTATGTGTGGTATTTTTTACTATAGATGAAGCCCCACCCCTAACC
>JAGYJO010000359.1 GCA_018402095.1 bacterium | reverse complement strand
TGTCCAAGCGGGACTTTGTCGGATTTTCTAAAAAGCCGCAAAAACGACCAAATTCAGTCAAGCCCGAACGATCTCTTAAATCGGGTAAAAGTAGATAGTTAGAGGTAGATTCCATTAAAAACACACTCACAGGCCGTTGTTCTCACCTACAACCCCCGCTTTTATCCATGGGTTTTGTGTCGGGAAGCGTTCCTTTCACGTCTTTTCTTCGTCTGGAAAATCACACCCGTTTCACCCGATCTCTCCAGGCACCAACCAATCGCCCCGAGTTACACACGTCATGATATGTATCTGATGCCCTGGAACGGCAGTTCACATCACGTTAGAAAAACTCTGGTCAGCGATTTCCTATAATCACTCTAGAAGAAAAGTTAGGACCCATGGCATTGAAATCCAGCGGTGGAGGGGGTAGGAAGATGGCCAAACCAAAATGCAACATAGTTGGGATTGCAAAACGTAGACAAGCTCAAAAGCGAGATAAAAATGACTCCACTAAGGCTGCCAAGGCATCCAAGGCCGCTCCTGGCACTACCCAGTCCTCAAGCTCATCCTCCGGTATGAATGAATGATTATTCTCATGCGTAGTTTTCCATTTCTTGTCTCCATTTTCAACTCATGACGTCATAATTCGTCAACTTTAGCGCCGCAAAAGAGGCAACAATCAACAAGTGAAGCAATATGCAGTCTGGAGCATCAGTTATTTGGTCTGCAACAAGAGCTGGACCCTGAGGGATTAGATGTGCTTGAAAGAAGAAAAGCTGAGTTGAAGGGTCAAGGAGTTAGATTAAATCACTATGTTAATAGTAGCGACGACGCCGAAGATGGAATGAGCAAAGAGGAGAGACTATACAGCTTCATCAAAAGCCTTACTCCTGGTGGATCTCATCAACATAGTTTAGTGGTCCGTAGACTACTAGTTAGACAGGTATTTCATTTAATGCAAGATGAAGACAGCCTCACTTTATTCAATGATAGCTGTGGCAAAATCTCACCACATACATATACAAAGAGAATTTGAGAGTTTGGGTGTACGACTATCTAGACAAATGGGAAAATGTGCCCTGGTGCTCATAGATCCTTCTTTCAAAGTAGATATTATTAGCTATTTCAAAGTAGGTAACACTCAA
>JAGYJO010000358.1 GCA_018402095.1 bacterium | reverse complement strand
CTATGTCCCCGGGGCGTTATTCCCCGTACGAGAACCTTACATCTCAGGACTTCCAAATCTGTATGCACTCAATGAACGTGTCATCACTATCCTAGAAACACCTCTCGGCGATGTCGCCATTGTCATGGTAGCGGCTATCAATGTCTCCACAATAGAACTTCAATATCAAAAAGACAGGATCAACAGCAAGACGATTACCGTTGCAAAATCCAACACACAAGTCGAAAAAGGCGACTGGATAGCCACTTTCCATCTCGGATCCACTGTCGTCATTCTGACCGAATCACGCGATATCAAAATAGCCGCCCAAGAAAACCAAGCGCTCCGGTATGGCGAAAACCTCGCCTATGTCTAAACAGACGTGAATCAAGACTTAAAATCGCTATTACAGCAAAAAAGCCAGGAATTTGGCTTTGATGCCATCGGGTTTTGCTCCCCATTTCTCACGGAGGCGAATCTCTACCAACAGCGCAAAATGGTCACCAACGAAAGCTACCAAGACATGACCTACCTGGCCCGGCATCTGGCCTTCAAAGAAAATCCAAACCTACTGCTTCCCGGCGTCAAAACAGCCATTGTTGTGATCAAAAACTACAAAAACACGCCACAACAACAACGTAAAGAAACACACAAAATTGCCAGATATGCCGTTGGCCAAGACTACCACATCGTCATACCCCAAAAAATGAATGACCTAGCGTTGTATCTCAAAAAACACTTACCAGACAGCAACTGCTACATCGGTGTCGACTCACGCCCCATAGCAGAACGCGGACTGGCCATACAAAGTGGCATTGGATTTCGCGGCCGAAATGGAATGATTATTAGACATAAACTAGGCTCTTATTTTTTCATTGGCGTCATGCTGACAACCACCGAGATCCCATACGATACGCCGACAAAAGGCACCTGCGGCACATGCCAACGCTGTGTCACAGCCTGCCCAACCAACGCAATCAGCTCAAACGGCGACTTCACTATCGACCGATGCATCTCATACAACACCATAGAAAAAAAAACACCGCCAACCGAAGAGGAAAAAGAACCTTACCAAGGGTGGACGTTTGGATGCGACATTTGCCAAGAAGTCTGCCCCTTCAACAACCCGTTCATCCCTGAAACAGATTGGGCAGAATTT
>JAGYJO010000357.1 GCA_018402095.1 bacterium | reverse complement strand
GGATAGACATGGGAATCCATACGCACACCAGGACCACCAGGCGGCAAATACAAATGGACACGACCAGGACTTGGTGCAAACTGACGCGTATAATCTTCTGCATTAATTCGAAATTCAATCGAATGCCCTGAAAATACCACATCGGACTGCTTCAAAGAGAGTTTTCCTGTGGCTGCAATCATAATTTGGTGTTTGAGCAAATCAATATTGGTCACCATCTCTGTCACCGGATGCTCTACCTGAATACGGGTATTCATTTCCATAAAATAAAAGTCATGGTGTTTGTCTACCAAAAACTCAACCGTTCCCGCACCTTGATAACGCAAAGAGGATGCCACACGCACCGCTGTTTCACCCATTTTTTGACGCAACTCAGCAGACACAACAGGAGAGGGTGATTCTTCAATTAGTTTTTGGTGCCGACGCTGTACCGAACAATCCCGCTCACCCAAATGAACCGCATTGCCATCCGCATCAGACAAAATTTGAATCTCAACGTGACGGGGGTTTTCAATAAACTTTTCAACATAGACATCGCCATTTCCAAAGGCGGTTTCAGCTTCATTGACCGCAATACGGTAAGAATCGATCAGCTGTTTATGCGATTCAACGATACGCATCCCTTTGCCACCGCCACCAGCAGACGCTTTGATCATCAGTGGGTAGCCTGTTTTTTTGGCTATCGCTTCTAGCTCATCCTCAGAGGTAACCAATCCATCCGAACCGGGAATCGTCGGCACCTGAAACTGCTGCATGGTTTTTTTGGCTTGGCTCTTGTTGCCCATCAACCGAATATTTTCAGGTGTTGCGCCAATAAAAACGATATTATTGGCCTGACAAATTTCACTAAAATTAGCGTTTTCGGCTAAAAAGCCATAGCCTGGGTGAATGGCTTGTGCGCCTGTTACTTCCGCAGCAGAAATAACTTGTGGAATATTCAAATAACTATCTCTCGGAGAAGGGGGGCCAACACAAATGGCTTCATCAGCAAGCTTTACATGGAGAGAATCTTTGTCCGCTTCAGAGTAAATGGCAACGGATGAAATCCCCAATTCTCGACAAGCACGAATAATACGAAGGGCAATTTCGCCTCTATTGGCAATCAAGATTTTTTTAAACACGGGGGACTCCTTGTTAAATA
>JAGYJO010000356.1 GCA_018402095.1 bacterium | reverse complement strand
TTCTTTTTGAAAAAGGAACAGAAACAGAAAATAGCATTTTGAGCCAATCATCCATTATGCCCATTGGCATGGCCTATGCCGATTTTCAGCATCTACGCGTCTTGTTGTCGCTGGTCACAGAACAACGCATGGAACGTATCAAAACCTGTATACAAACAGGGGAACTCAACCTCGAAGACGACAATCATCGACACCTTATTTCACAGCTCCTCTGGGAATTTGGGTCTGCAGACAAGTCGCCTGTTTTGGCCCTCAAAGAAAAGCAACCCCAATTATTTCAAGGATTGCAACGTGTTCTGGTCTCCAAGTTTCAGTCCTTTTTACGGCTTCGTGGGATGATGACCAGTCCATCAGTGGCTTTTGTTGTCACGACACTCACGGCTTTTCGTAGCTTTGGTTCCGTCGCAGAAATAGCCAATTGGACGCCAGATATTCTTGAGATGCGCCAATGGCTTTTGGATACCGCCTTGTCATCGGAAGCCCTTGAGGAAAACCGTTCTGCAAGTATCTTGGGGGATTTAATTGCAGGCTTTCACCTGCAAGAAACGCTGGTATCCCATGAAGAACGCGATATCTTACTGCTGGCCATGTCTGCCTATACAAGAGCGCGAAACTTAGGGGATCCGGTCTCTTTTTCTGGTGTTGTAGCGGATGACTTGGAGAGTGTGGAAAGCAGACGCCGCCTGTCTATCATCACCCAAACGATGACAAGGCTCTCTTCAGATATCACCAACAGTCTCTTGGAAAACCAGGGAATACTCTCTGATATCGCCCGACAAAGGGGCGTCGCATTGCCTGAAGATCCTGTTTGGGAACCGGATAAAAATGACGCTATTTGGTGCTGTGGTTCACATGCTATTTGCCCAAGCACAGGGAACATGTACACCGATGGGTATCTATTGGGTAGCTTGCCGACAGATATTCTCACACACAGTGACTACGATCATTATTTTGGAAAAAAACGATTTGAAGTTCAGCGGGTTGCAACAGAGGAAAACACCTACCTGAGTTTAGGGTTACCGCACGTTTACAAATTTCGACATTCCCTCCCCATTCATAATCCCATTACGGTCACCCCTACAGCAGCGATTTACAAAAGTAACCGCTACCAAAAAATAGAAGATTGGGATCGGCATGAGTCTT
>JAGYJO010000355.1 GCA_018402095.1 bacterium | reverse complement strand
TGAGCTGGTGGGTGTATTCCACATTTTGGCGAAGATTGTTTTGATCGGTTCTTTCATAGGTGTTTGGCGAGCTGCTGGTTTGGAGGCTGTCGTTTCTTGCCAATTCATGTTCGACGCCATAACGAAGCGTACTCGCATCTGTCACACGATAGTCCAGCTGCAAGGAACGCAGACTGTCTTCCCCTTCGCTAGACACCACACTGTCCGGCAGTTTTGATTTGTCTAGCAATTGCTTTTTGCTCTGCCGGATATCGATACCCGTCACCAAATTCTCCAACAGATCAGCAGACAACGTATATTGATGGGTCAACCGGTCTTCATAACGGGGATTCCCTGGAATACGCACTTCTGAAAAGGTGGGTCGCAATCGATAAACCAACCGCCAACTGGAAATAGGACGAAAAGAAAACTGAAAACTCCCCTGGTGTTTCATCACCCGATACGTCTCGGAGCCCAATAGTTCCTGTAACGTCTCTAGTGAATAATTGCCATTC
The DNA here is from genome assembly GCA_018402095.1 of bacterium. Classification (GTDB taxonomy): domain Bacteria; phylum Margulisbacteria; class Marinamargulisbacteria; order SXXA01; family SXXA01; genus M30B43. The sequence continues at coordinate 655 of JAGYJO010000355.1, read as the reverse complement.
AAACGCAACGACGACCATGGCCGAAACGTGTAACTCCCCAAGGCCAAAGCGGATTTCCCTTCTTCGCTATCCTGGGTATACCTGAGTGTCCCGTCTATACTGTAGTCGGCGCTCATCGCGAGGGCCGTTGCCATACCCACGGTATCTCTCTTGGCGCTAAATCCCGACTGTTTTTCCTGAGTGCGACGCTCCACAGTCCCACTCAATTGAAACCATTCTGGCCCCAAAAGCTTCGCACCCAGAGACATGGTCTGACTGGTGTAATTTTGTGATGGTGCATAAACATCTTCGACGTTTTCGATGCGATATCCAGGAGACAACCGAAACACCGGCACATCCACATAAAAGCTCCCCGCATGACGCAAGACTTTTTTCTCAAACAAATTGCTGGTCACCGATAAATTGCGGTCCAAACGTTGGTAATAGGCATAGGACACCGGCCCCAATTGGGTCGTATATCCCAGCGACTGGGTCAAGACCTCGCCCGTGTTTTGCACATACCGTTCATAGTCATAGTCCCCTGTTTGTCGCCATGCCGGTTGCCATTGGGTCTCTATGCCCAAATCATAGGCCAAAAAGCCAGGGCGAATCGCCGCATTCCCCAAACTTTTAAACGACGAAGAGAGTTTTTTGACATTGCCATCAATACGGGTAT
>JAGYJO010000354.1 GCA_018402095.1 bacterium | reverse complement strand
ACATGCGCGAACACCGCGAGGGAACAACCTTATTCTAGAGAGATGCACGGCTGTGCGTCTTTGCAAAATTCATCTTTTCTTTGCGTGTTTTGTTTTGGTTGCGTTATATTTTTGATATAAAATGGAAAAAATAAAAACAATATTCTTGATCCACGCCAATGCGGTGTTTTTAGCCATTGTCTTGGCGCATTATAGCCTCTATCACTATGTGCCTATTGTGCCTGCGCTTTCTCTCGCGATTGTTTTGGCCATAGGTAGCTGCTTTTTTCTCGAGAAACGGTGGCAAATCGTGATTTGCCTGCTGATATGGGCTTTGTCCGGTTGGCATGGCGTTAGAGACGCGACGTTTCAGTTGGATGTGTCCCGTCCTTTTTCGGGAACTGTTTTGGTGAAGACGGTGCCCGAAAAAACAAAGACGTCGTCTTGGCGATTTACCGGGGAAGATGTGGCTACTGGACGTGACTACAGTGTGACGCTTCGGAAGTTTGTGAACACCAAATTGGGAGATCTGATTCAGGGTGTTGGTGCTGTTGATCCAGGAAGCCCCCCTAGAAACCCTGGCGGATCAGATTCTGGCGACTATCTCAAAAGAGAAAAACTCTCTGGGTTTCTCTCTCTGCGTGAAGGGAATCGTGTGGGGAATGAGGCGCCTTTTTTGGGGGTGTTTGTCTCAACCTTGAGAGGTGCTTTGATTGTGAACACGCAGGCTGTTTTGCCTGAAAAATATGCCAATCTTTTGATTGGCTTGATATTGGGAGACAAGGGGATTTCCCTGGATGAAACCTGGGAGTCTTGGTATCGCAATTTGGGACTTATTCATATTTTGGTGGTTTCTGGGTCTCAAGTAAGTTTATTGGGGGGTATTTGCTTCCTCATGTTGCGGCCTTTTCGGTTGAAGGGGGTGACACTTTATTCTGTGATGACCGTGATCAATGTTGTTTTTTACGCATTGACGGGTGGCGGGGCCTCTATTTTTCGGGCCATTTTGATGACTCAGATTATTTTGTATTTGAAACTGATACGACAAAATACAGATGCACTTGATATTTTGTGTACGACTGCTTTGGTAATGGTGCTATGGGACCCGTCTTTGGCGTTTAACCTTGGCGCTCAGTTGTCTTTTTTGGCGACGGCTTCGTTGATTTTTGGAGT
>JAGYJO010000353.1 GCA_018402095.1 bacterium | reverse complement strand
GGGAGGCTTTTGGAAAAGTCCCCCTGCCTAGGAAATACTTACGCTTCTCTCCGCATTGGCTATAGACAGATGCCCTGCCGTAGGGCACTCTATAGGGATCATTTTAACCACATTACTGCACGCGAAAGTCACCATTGTCACTCATCAAAAAAATAAAATCACTGTTTTCTAAAAATCCAAAAGACGTTGTTGCTATGCCGAAAAAGACGGTGCCTGTACACGCTCCTCAGTCCACACCTGCCCACTCAAAACCAAAACAAGCACCAAAATCGCAACATGCCCCCTCGAGGAACAAGCCACCGAGAGACCAATCCCCGAAACCCAAAGCGCCTAGAGCGCATGTGCCCCGAGACAAGGCGCCACGACCTGAGCTGAAAAAAGCGGTCCCAGAACCTGAAAAACCAGTCGGTAAACCCTTTGCTGAATTGGGACTTGCGCCGGAGTTGGTGGAAAAACTAAACGCCAATAAGTTCACCCATGCCACCTTGGTACAGGAAAAATCCATACCGGCAGCAATTGCAGGGAAAAATATCTTTTGTTCTTCCGAAACAGGATCCGGCAAAACATTGTCGTTCTTGTTGCCGATGATTCACAAGTTTTATACGAAGGAACTGGATCAAGCATTGATCATTTGCCCTACCCGTGAGATTGCGATTCAGATCCAAAAAACCTTGCTTAGCTTTGGCGATGAGTCGTTGACTTCAGCCTTGGTCATTGGTGGCACCAACGTGGCCTTGCAAAAGCAAGCCTTGCAGGAATATCCCAAGATTTTGGTGGCCACACCAGGTCGGTTGTTGGATATGCTCAATACGGGGCTGATCTGGTTGCAGTACACGGGCTATGTGGTGTTGGACGAAGCCGACCGGATGTTGGACATGGGCTTCGAAGAAGATCTCATCAAAATTCACAGCCAACTCTCTGGGACACAGCAAACGGTGTTGTTTTCTGCGACATTGTTTCCCAATATCAAAAAAATTGCGCAGCGCTATGCTGCATCTTATGAAGAAATTGTGATTGGCAATCCTACCAGTGTGGCAGGCTCTGTGACCCACGTTGTCGTGGAAATGCGTGATGCCGATCGTTGGGATGCGTTGGTGTATCTGATACGCCAAAACCCAGGCAAAACCATGGTCTTTTTTAATACCATTAGAGAAACGATT
>JAGYJO010000352.1 GCA_018402095.1 bacterium | reverse complement strand
CCAAACAAAATTTGAGCGAACTCCCAATCGCACGAACTTCAACGGGATGCTTATGCGTTTCCTCTATCCGATGAATGAGCGCGTCAAAATCTGCATCACTGTGAGACCTACTACCGACAACCACAATGGGAGCCTCTTCTCCTCGGGTCTGGCTATCGAGCTTACGATGAATCCCATTCTGGCATTGGAAGGCCTCTCTTTCCCAAGTGCTGTAATACATGTGATCTAGTACAGGTGCATAGACGATGCCAAGGATAGGTTCCCCATCTTGGATCAGGGCGATATTTACGGTGAACTCATCACGTTTGTGAATAAACTCTTTGGTCCCATCCAAGGGATCCACCAACCAAAATAAGGACCAGTTTTGGCGCTCTCTGTAATCCGCAATTTTAGTGTTTTCTTCTGAAAGAATCGGGATGTTTGGCGTGAATGTCTCTAAAAAAGTCGTAATATGGGTATGGGCGGCTTTGTCTGCTTGTGTGAGCGGGGAATGATCTTCTTTGTAGCTGACCTCTGGCGGTTGCTGATAGTACGCCATGATCAGCTGTCCAGCTTCGTTGGCGATGTCGAGAATGGGTTCAATAGGAAACAAGGGTTTCATCATGCATCACCTGCTTGGGGAAACAGCTGGGGTAAGGCCTGTTTGATCTCGTCTTCGGACAACCCGAAATCAGAGAGCGTTTTGTTTTTATGGGTAGGAACATAGTTCTTTTGGCGTTTGTCTTGTGCAATGAGTGTCTCTCTCAATGTTTCTGACGGTGTAATATCTGCAAACGAAAAGACTTTCTCTAAGGTTTCCCAAAGATTTTCTTTCAGGTCATTGTAGTTTATTTCGATAAGTTGCCCAGACTGAAAGGCGCCGGTTGCTTTAAGTGTTTCGTAATAATGATAAAAATCAATATTGTAAGACAATCGACGTTGCACATAGTCCTGCATTGTTTTGTCCGAAAAATGATCCAATCCCCAAATATGGTTGATAATGGAATGGTGCAAAGAGAGGTGCGAGGGAATTGTTTCCAGAGGGGATCTAGCAATATAAATGAATTTGGCATCTGGGAAAACTTTGCGCAGTGTTTTGATACGCATCAGGGAATAATTTGGTTTGGCCACGATACGCTTCTTTTTGCCTTTTAGGAAAATCTGTCGTTGGAGATGGGTCTTGAATGCTTTCACC
>JAGYJO010000351.1 GCA_018402095.1 bacterium | reverse complement strand
GTCCTGCTGGTTTTTAGATTGGGGTGCTGTGCCTCAAAAATACTTTTTTTGAATTCTCGATCTGCGAACCGTGCCACGAGAGCCGCTTTTGGATCTGGGATTTCTCTGACAGCACCTCGTGTTGCTGTGACGGCTGTTCTTTTTTGCATGGCCGCTATTATGCCCAAATTTGAGGATGGTTAATCATGTAGTTCGTTCAGACTTGTTTTTCTTGAAATTCTCAGCCTGTTCAAAAATTTCTTTGTACACCTCATCATGATCAACTGGGGGGTAGCCATGTTTTGCGAGGAGCACGATTAAACCAACTTTTAGCTCGGCTTTGATGTCCTCGCGTTTGCTCCAGTCTGTGTACTTCGCCTTGTCATCCACAACTGTTTTGACGGCTTTGGATAGCGTAATGAGTTTGTCATTCGGATAGGCAAAGTCGTACTTGATGGTGAGGGACTTCAAAATGTCATAAAAGGCTTTTTCTTCAAAATCAATGCCCATGTCTTTGAACGAGCGCTGTTCGGTTTTGAGGTTTTCGATCATGGTCATGATCTCGTCCGTGAAATCTTCCAAGACTTCGCCTCTGAGCACATCGGCCTCTTTGCGTTCATTGTAGCTGTCTACCAAGGCTTTGAATTTTTTGGAGAAATCGAGACCTTTGACTTTGTTGACCTTCTTGAAGTCCTCAATGGCTTTGGCCAGTAGCTGTTGCAAGAGTTTGATCTTGGTATTCGGGAGCTTTATTTTCTCGATTTTGGCCAGATAGTTGTCATCAAAGATATCGACTTCGCCACGCTGTTCCTCGCCAAGCTTGAAAATCTCTTCGACGCCATCACTTTTCAGCGCTTCTTCGATCATACGCTGAACGTTGGCATTCATTTGTGCAGAATCTGGCGCGTTGCCTTTGGTGAGTTTGAACACGATTGACCGAATCGCCAAAAAGAAATGAATATAATCGCGTTCTATTTCGGTGAACCGGTCACTGGCACAACACATGTCATACGCGGTCTTCAAGACTTTCACGAGATGCATAAATCGTTTTTCTGTTTTCTGACTTATTTGAACGTACTCGGCGCCCCTATTGAGACAGTTGAGCTGCTCTAAGGAACTACCGTGAAAGTAGGGCCGGGTATCAAACCCGTGAAAGGCTCGGATTAGTAAGTCGAGATGGTCTTTCACGACAATTACG
>JAGYJO010000350.1 GCA_018402095.1 bacterium | reverse complement strand
TATTTATACCACCCACGCTCAAAAGACCACTAGGGGAGCTTGTGCCAATACCCACTTTCCCTGTGCCATTGGGAATAATCGACAAATGTTGATTCGAAGAGGTCGTTAGATCTACGGCGACCCCACTGAAAAGCAGAGACCCTGTCATCGTATCCCCTGCAGCCAAAACAAAACGACTATCCGACAGTGTTTGGGTGTAATATCGGGCATCCAAATTGGCCGTCACCACATTGGTAATATGCCCATTCGTCAAAGCCAAAGATGAAATAGCTTGTCCCAACGGCACAGATACCGAAGTTGCTGTCCCATATACCGTATGGGACAGACTGATAGATCCCGAGCCATTCGCAATCACAAGGCCATCACCCTGTGTCAACGTCGCTGCAACAGGTGCCCCAGACGTCGATCCGATGAGTAGTTTTCCCGCTGTCATCGGGATAGAGGATACCGCCGACGTACCATTCCCTACCAAAACAGCACCAGACGTTAAGGTCGAAGCACCTGTACCCCCTTTGGTTACAGGCACAGCGGAGGCAAGTGAATTTGGATTAATATCCGTCAATCCAGAACCACTTCCTGAGAAAACAGTCGCAGACATTGTTCCTGAAATATCTTGCTGAACATCCAAATATTGCCAATCCGATCCATCGTAGCCTTCAAAGCGACCTGAAACAAATCGCATAATACCTGCAGACACCTCCGAAGCACTACCAATACGCAAGCCCCCATTCACATCCAACGCCGTCAGCGGAGACGTGGTACCGACGCCTACACGACCAGACGATGGCATCAAGGAGAGATGCTCCCCCGATGCCGTCAAAATATCTGATGCAACACCCGAAAACGTCAAAGACCCCGTCATGCTATCTCCCGTGACATTAAAGTAACGAACATCAGATAAGCTTTGCGTATAGTACCGATTGTCCAAATTTTTCGTGGACACTTGATTGACATGACCCAAACTATCGACGGTGAAAACCTGTAGTGCAACGCCATCTGTCATCTCGATATTTTCAGCCACAGACGAATTGTCTTGGTGACTCACAATAATATTGCCCACTTTGTTTTGAACGGTTAGTCCAGATCCAGCCGTCAAATAACCTTGAACAGGGGGACCAACACCACCTGTACCTATCAACAAAGACCCCGCTGCTTGCAACGAAATAGACTGCACAGGATCTA
>JAGYJO010000035.1 GCA_018402095.1 bacterium | reverse complement strand
AAAAGAAATTATCAAGCAACTAGGGTTTCCGTCTATTACAGCTAACGATGAAGGAAATATTGAATTTAAGGTAGCGTTAACTGATGATAGTGGGGAAACAACATCTCAAGGAGATGGGGCTAGCTATAAGAAGATACTTTGCGCCTGCTTTGATTTGGCGTTGCTGGTAATTTATAGCAAAGAATCTTACTTTAAATTTGTCTACCATGATGGCGTCCTCGAAAGCTTAGAGAATAGAAAAAAAATTCAATTTTTAGAGGTTGTAAAATCTGTTTGCAAAAAACATGACATACAATACATCCTCACACTCATTGAAGATGATACCCCCCAATCAAACCAAATTGAAAAGCAGACCTTTACAGATAAAGAAATTGCACTAATTCTAGATGATAAAGAGGATGACTCGGGTCGACTATTTTCTGTAAGCTACTAAACATCGAGAGGCTACTTCACCATCCCTAATTATGGTATAGAAGAAACTTTTGTTACAGCCTCACCGCCCATACCGCTCCAAAATCGTCCCAATCATATTGGAGCTCGACATGCCTTCAACAAACGGCAGAATTTTCACCTCGCCACCATAGGCTGTGATAATCGAATATTCCTGCAAATCCGTGGCTTTGTAATCGCCGCCTTTGGTGTGAATGTCCGGTTGCAATGCGGCAATCAACGCATTCGGCGTCGGGTCCGAAAAGAATACAACCCCATCCACACAGCCCAGGGCCGCCATCACAATGGCACGCTCTTGCTCTGGCACGATGGGGCGCAGAGGCCCTTTTAGCCCCTGTACGGAGGTGTCTGTGTTGAGTCCCACCCAAAGCGCGTCTCCGAGGGCTCGGGCTTCTTGAAGATAGGTGACGTGGCCAGCGTGCAGCAGATCAAAGCAGCCATTGGTAAACACCAGCTTTTTGCCAGCATCACGCAAGGATTGACGTTGCAAGAGCGCCGTCTCTAGCGTCATGACGTTAGTGGGTAGAATAACGCTCATCATCATCCAACGCCTGCCCAAGTTCGTCCAGGGTGAGGCTGGCAGTACCCACTTTAGCGACCACAACACCTGCAGCTGCATTGGCCAAATGGGCCGCCATTTCCAACGGCAGTTTGGCCGCAAGGGCAATGGAAAGTGTTGCGATCACAGTATCGCCTGCGCCGGTAATGTCGGCGACTTCTTTGGCACGGGTTGGAATGTCTATTTTGCGATCATCGGGGGTGATCAGACTCATTCCTTTTTCAGAACGGGTGATCAATAATCCTGTGAGCTGTAGCCGTTGACGCTGTTGGGTCGGCATCGAATATTTCACGTTCGGTATGGAGGTCTTTTTTCACCGCTTGGGTGAATTCTCCGAAGTTCGGGGTCAACAAGCTTGCCCCTTTGTATTTGCGATAATCTTGGCCTTTGGGGTCTACGATGACCGGAATTCCCTGTTTTTGGCAGGCCGAAATCACTTTTTTGGTGAACGATAACGTCAATAACCCTTTGGCATAATCAGACAAAATCACGGCGTCGACGTCTGGTAACAATGCTTCAAATCGGGCATAAACCTGACGCTGTAAAGCCGGTGAAAAAGAAGAGGCGTCTTCCCTGTCCACACGTACCACCTGTTGGTGATGGGCAATAATTCTAGATTTCAAAATCGTGGGCCGTGTTTTGCTGCGAATGAGATGGTCTTCGACACCTGTCCCTTGAGAGACCGCATGTGCCAGTTTTTCGCCAGAACTGTCCTTGCCAATAACGCCGAGCAAGTAGGCTTTTGAAGACAATGCCCCTACGTTGTAAGCGACGTTCGCGGCACCGCCAGGCACCAATGTCGTGCGGTCTACCACACAGACTGGTACGGGTGCTTCTGGGGAAATACGTTTGACGTTGCACCAGTGGTATTCATCAAGCATGACATCGCCGATGACCAAAACACGTTTTCCGTGACAAGCGGCCAGGGCTTTTTTATCTTCGTTAAACATAGGCTGCATTATAGCTCAGCATTCCCAGAGTTCAAATCGAAAGCGCAATGTGGCTGTTTTGCCTTCTTCGACTTGCCAATCAGAGGTGCCCGTACATGCAAAGCGATCGGAAATAACCGGGAAAAAGACATCACACCCAAACCTGGCATCAATACGGGTGAGGATCACGCGCCGACATAAGGGGTGTTTGATTGCTTCCGCAAAAACGGCGCCACCACCGATGATAAAGACCTCTGGTGCTGCGATAACCGTGGGCAAAGAAAGCGCAGTCTCAATATCTGTACAAGATTCAGCACCGGCGAAAGAGGTCTCTGTACGACTGAGGACAACGTTGTGACGGTCTACCAATGGCCGGTGTTTTTTGGGTAAAGACTCCCAGGTTTTGCGGCCCATGATAACGGCATTTTTCCCTTGATCACGGGGCTTCGCCTTTTGGCCCCCGTGAAAGGCAGCGCCTGCGGCTGAGCTTGAATCAGGGTTTCCCTGTTCAAGTGGGGAGGCTCCTCGGGAGCCCGCCTCGGGGCGAGCATGGGGCGACAAATATAAAAGCTCCGCCCTTTGAATCTCGGAACGGGTATCTGTAGAGGCGAAACATTTTTCGCCTCTACAGATACCATTCATCGTGATGTCGCGAAAAAAAGCCATGTCGGCACGTAGCTTCCAGGGCAATGTTTGGTCCCGCCCTACCCCATTGTCACTATCCAGTGCCGCGATGAGGCTAAAGTGTTTCAATCGACGTAAGGATTGCGAAAACCGTTTCGCCTGGGCGAAGGGGTTCTCTAAAGATTACTTTTTTGGTTTCTAGGAGTTCGGCATAGACCGCAGTCGAAACACCACTTAGTCCTGCTTTGTACCCTTTGATTTCTGCCACAATAGCGCCATCAGAGCGTACGAGAACGCCTTCTGCGGTAATGGTTTGTGGTCTGTCTGCGCCTGAGCAATACTGCCAAACATAGGCCTGTAGTGCATCTTCAATGGCCATCCATTGCATGACGCCCATCATAATGGGGTTGCCAGGGAAATGCCCACGAACGCAGGGGTGGTCTTCGGGGTAGCGGTAAGCTGTCACGATCATATCTTCTGCAAGATGGGTGATGGTGTCCGCGACCACCATCCGAAGGTCTTTGCCGTATTTTGCTTTGTCTATCGGGATCTCACAGGTCTGTTCAGGGATGGCCATAAGGCGCTTTGGTGCATCTGGGTCCGCGGCGGCAATCGCGGCTGCGTCGACCAGTGCCGCTGTCAAATCGGAGGTGCAGACCAACTGGTTGTCCGGGGTGTAGAGCTGCGCTTCACAATTGATGAAAACCCCACGGCCACGTTTGCGTGTCACGACACCAAAGGCTTTGCCGCCCGCTTTCAAGTCATGCACTTTTTTGAACATCGCAATGCCCGCATAAATCAGGAGCTGATCGGCGGTTTTGGGGGTGCAAGACACAGAGGCCAAGGCCAGTATTTCCATGAAAATGGGTGTAATAGCAACCTGTTCACCGGAGGGCAATGTCCTCAAAAAAAGTGCCCGAGCCGGATTGTCTGAAGAGAGCGTGACGTAAAGTTCTGCTTTGGAGACGTCGCCATCTTGTACGCATGTCACTTCATCCACAATGATGTTTTCGTGCCGATGAGGTAACTTTTCTAAAATATCTGTAGGGCTTAGTGGTGTACGCATTAGCGGCTTTTGGGACCTTTCTTTTTTGAGGAAGTGGCATCTATGTTTTCGCGCAATTTTTTGAGAGAGGAGGTCAGTAGTCGTGAAATATGCATTTGTGATAATTCAAGTTTTTCTGCGATTTCAGCTTGGGAAAGGCCTCTGTAAAACCGAAGGAATACGATGCGTCGTTCCCGTTTGGGCAAGACTTGCATTGCTTGTTTGAGTGTCACTTTGTTGATTACCGAGTCGCCGTGGTCTTCGGTGCCCAATTGGTCGAGCAGTGTGGTTTGTGCGCCATCTGAACCACTGTAAGCAGGCATGTCTAGCGAAATGGCGGAGGAGCTTTGCCATGCGTCTAAGGCTTCGATGACCAAATCTTCGCTCACTTCAAACATTTCAGATAGGGCTTGTACCGTGGGAGAGCGTCCTAAGACTTGCTCTTCTCGGGTGTATTTTTTGATTTTGGTATAGAGCTCTTGTAGGCGGCGCGGTACTTTGACGATAGAGCGTTTGTCTCGGAAGTAATGTTTGATTTCACCGATAATATTCGGTGTCGCAAACGAAGAGAAGTCAACTTCTTTGGTGACGTCAAAGCGGTCCATGGCCCGCAACAGGCCCATGCAGCCAATTTGGACCAAATCATCTAGTTCATCTCTAGAAAACGATAGCTTTCTGGCCACGTATTCCACCAAGGGCATGTAGCATTGCACCACACGTTCCCGGGTGTCGGGGTCACGTGTCTCGAGATACGACAATAATAATTCTTCTTTGGAAGCTGTCACAAAATCCTCTTATTGGCAGTATATTTGCTAAAATAGGGGCTTATATAACCACAGATTCCAGTGGATTTGTATACTGGGATTCTTAATGTGTTTGTCGGTAGGGGGTGCAGCGAGAGGGTAATCGTTTCTATAGGCAGGGGACAGCGTCCCCGAAAAATACCCCTTTCGCTCAGCAAAGCGGAGCGAAAGGAAAGAGGGCCCAAAGGGCAGCGCCCTTTGGACCCCGTTTCAGCCCCCTGCCTAGGAAATGATTACGCGAGATGTGCTGAGTTACAATAGCCAATAGATTCCTTTTTAGATAGACTACAGTGCTTATTGTTTCCGGGACGAATGTCGCCCCGATGTTAAGGAGATTTTCTTTATGGCTCAGCAACAACAAGTTCCAGATATTCGCAAGTTGGCACTTGGCGCAGTCGCAGGACTGATCGTCGTACTTAGCTATTTGTCCGTGGTGATTATTGAAGGTGGAAATCGCGGCGTTCTTGTTCGTTTGGGAACCATTAATGAAAAAGTACTTGGTGAAGGCATCCATATGGTTACGCCATTTGTGAGCCAAGTTCACGAAATGAGCATTCGTATTCAAAAAGCAGATGTTCGTGGTCTTGCAGGTACCAAAGATTTGCAGCAAGTTGCGCTTGATGTGGTTGTGAATTACTACATCGATCCAGAGTCCATTGTCAGAATCTACCGTGAAGTAGGGGATGAAGCGGCTATTATTGCCAGAATATTGACGCCGGCTAGCCAAGAAATGGTTAAGGCTGCTTGTGCTGAAAAAACAGCTGAAGAGTTGCTTATTCTGAGAACAGATTTGAGAGAGAGTATTCTCAAAACATTGACGGAAAGACTGAAAGTCCGTGGCATCATTGTGACTGATATATCGATTGCAAACTTGGATTTTAGCGACGAGTTTGACCGTGCGATCGAGCAAAAACAAATCGCCCAACAGCAAGCGCAGCAGGCTCGCTTTTTGGCGGAACGTGCAGAAAACGAAGCGGCTGCTGAAATTGCAAAAGCACGTGGACAAGCCGAAGCCCAGCGTCTGCTTATCCAAACGCTAACCCCTGCGGTCCTCCAAAAAATGGCCATCGAAAAATGGGATGGCAAAATGCCACAGGTGGTTTCAGACGCCAAAGCATTGCCCTTTTTGCAGTCGGTTAATAGATAAATGAAAACAGCGGTTGCACTTATCTGTCATGGCAGTCGTGATCCGAAGTGGCGCGGTGTTTTTGAGAAATTAGCGGCCCAATTACAAGCGCTTCGACCAACCCATTTGATTGCGCTTTGTTATATGGAGATTGCAACGCCAACGCTGATGGACATTGTCACGAATTGGTCTGCGACATTATCCGGACCCGAAAATTTTCGGGTCCGGGTGCTGCCTCTGTTTATGGCAAGCGGTGGGCATGTGGATAACGATATTCCCGTGCTCGTTAGCGACGTCGCTACTGCGTTTCCTGGGTTAGACATCGCTATGGAGCGTCCTATCGGAGAAAACCCGATGGTCGTGGCGGCAATAGGGGACATTGTTACCAGCCTGTGTGAGTAGTGTTTCCCTGTTGGGTACAGGTTGGCTGGGTTTTTCTCTGGGGCAATCGCTTCTTGCTGGAGGCTGTAGGGTGCATGCGGCAACAACCCATCATGCCAAACTGGCCCTTTTGGCCAAAGAGGGGTTTGTTCCGCATCTGATTCGAGTTGGAGAGTCCCCACCCCTAACCCCTCTCCAGGGAGGGGAACAGTATAGGTCCGACAGTGTGGCGATAGGATCGCCACACTGTCGGACTATAAAAGAACTAGAAAAAAAAGAAGATTTTTGGAGCAGCGAGACGATTGTTGTCACATTGCCGTTTCGTCGGCAGTTCCCCGATCCATGGGTCTATGTCGCGCAGATGCGGGAAATCGTTTCGAAACTGTCTTCCCACCAGCGGGTGTTGCTGACCAGCTCAACGTCGTATTATCCGGACTGTGATCACAGCGTCGATGAAAACTTGGCTTTTTCACCGATAGCCCCACGCCTCAAGGCATTGGCCGCAGCCGAGTCTGTCATTGTGTCTCATCCGGGACCCTCTGCTGTATTGCGGCTCGGTGGGCTCTATGGTCCTGGTCGGGAGATACGTGGTTTTGCGAAAAAAGGGCTCGAAAGACATGCGTTGAATAGTCGTGTCAATCTCATTCATAGAGATGATGTCATCGCTATTGTGATGCGTATGTTGTGTGATGATGTGGGGTGGGGATGTACTTTGAACGCTGTGAGTGATGCGCATCCTAGCCGGGGTGACTTGTACGGTGTCTGTGCTGTAGAGGCCGTGTCCCAAGTCGAAAAGGGAAAGATCGTTTCAAATCAGAAACTGAAAATGGCGCTAGATTACCAGTTTTGCTATCCTGACCCTCTGGCTTTAATCGAGGACTTTTCACAATGATATTTACCCAATTTTTACAGTATACCAAAGAAAAATTTCCCTATTTGGGGTTTTTGGCAGAAGAGCCAACCATGACAGCCGCCTTTGTTTCCGAATCTGTGGTGACGGTTTCTCTGGAGACCTTGTCTCTTTGTCGTGACTTCATTCGTGACTTTCGGAAAATTGCTGATCACCCCCTCTACAGAGAGCAGACCGTGTCTGTGATACCAGAGGGTACGGTTCTTGATAATCCTGATTCTGCCCTTCTTTGCTTTGACTTTTATATTACACCTGAAGGCCCACGTCTCATCGAAGTGAATACGAATGGTGCTGGGTACCCCACGACGGCGTTGCTCTATGCGGCACATGAGCTTGCGCCAGTGCCCAAGTCCACGGATCCCTTCTTGTCGCTTCGTCGCATGTTTGAGGCCGAGTGGGGCGTTGTTGTGCCTGGTCAGCGGGTGGTGATTGTCGATGAAGATATTTTCGCGCAACGAACGATGTTCGAGTTCAAAAGCTACCAGGCCTTGTTTCAATCGTGGGGCTATGTCTGTGATATCGTCAATTTGGCGGATCTCTCTTATGAATGGGATCGGCTCATGGCATTGGGGAAACCGGTTGATAAAGTCTACAACCGTTGTTGTGACTTTTATCTGACAGAATCTGGTAGTCGTGCGCTTGCCCGCGCTGTGCTGGACCCCAACGTTTGCGTGTCTCCACATCCCAGTAGCTACGCGTTGATGGCGGACAAGGGCCAGATGATACGGCTGTCTCAAAAAGAAAATTTAGAGGCTTATGGGTGTAGCTCTGACGTGATTGCGCGTGTGCAGCAGGTCATTCCGCCTGTCAGGTCTATTCGTGATGAATCCCCGGAGACGTGGTGGGCGCAGCGCAAAAAATTCTTTTTCAAACCTCAAAACACGTATGGCAGCAAAGCTGTCTATAAAGGGGAGAGTATGTCACGAAAAAAATTCGAGACACTTCTCGATCAGCCCTATGTGGTGCAGCCTTATTTTCAGGCCGGCGTCACCCCTGTGATGCGTGACGGTGTCGAGCAGATGTTTCGCTACGATCTTCGGTTTTTTGTGTATGGCGAAGAGGTTCTGATGGTGGCTGCGCGGCTTTTTCAGGGCCAGGTTACCAACTTTCAAACCCCTGGGGGTGGCTTTGCGCCAGTGACGATAGCTCATGGCTAAAACACCGGCGCATATCCGTCGTCGTCGCTTTTATGGTTTTTGCCTTTTTTTGGTGGTGGGTTTGTTTTTTGCCGGCTATTTTGTCATGAAATATCAGTTTTTTTCTCTCAAAACAGTGCTTATTCGCAACACGAACTTTCAGGAGTATGATCCGCTGATGGCAGCGTTGTCTGCCAAAAAAGGTCAAAATGTCTTGTGGCTCAGGTGGGTTACCGGTAGCCGTTGGCTCACCAAACAGTTTCCCAAGCTGGCGGGAATGGATATGTCTGTTACCTTGCCGGACAAGCTCACGGTAACGGTGTATGAAAAAACACCTTGGTTGGTGTTTTTGGGAGACAAGGGCCGTATTGTCATTGCAAAGGACGGCACGGTTTTGTCCAATGGGGCGCAATCTGTTCGGTTGCCCGAAAAGGGTAACCTGCTAATTATTCGTGGCTTGCCACAAACCTTGTTCGACCATGCACAGCTCAGTGATGTGGTTTTGGTCAAATTGAGAACCATTGTGGATAAAGTGCGTTACCATTTTCCAGACGCTGCCTTTCAGATGGATTGCACGGGCTTGGATTTTGCCTCTGAATTCGAAGGGCTCGACGACGTTGTTTTGCTTCGTGATGACCGCTTACCTGTCCGGTTGGGGTCGTTGGTGAATTTGGAAGAAAAGCTTGTTTTGCTAAAACAGTTTTTTTGGTATTACGGAAAATTGGCAGACCCAAAACCCATTTCTTATATTGACCTTCGCGCCAAGGGGAAGGTGATCGTCAGGTATGAAAAAAATGGCTGAGAGTGTACTGGGGTTGGATATTGGGTCGTCAAAGATAGCTGCCGTGGTTTGCGAGCTTCCGCAGGCGAATGAGGTGCTCATCCGCGGCGTGGGGAGGTCTGCCACTGCGGGGTTGAGTCATACGGGGGTAGTCGACGAAGAGAGTCTTTCTCAGAGTGTGATGCGTGCTGTGCAGCGGGCTATTCGCGTCTCTAGTGTCAAGCCGAGTAAGGTTGTGGTTGGGTTGCCGACTTCTGGGGCACGTTTTGTTGTTAATTCTGGTGTGGTGTCTATTCAAAATAATGCGGGCGTTGTGACGGCAGATGACCTGCAGCTTTGTCTTAAGCGTGCCATGCACGTGGTTCGTGATTCACATGAGATCATGCTTCACGGGAGCCCTGTTGAGATGCGTCTGGATGGGCGTCCGGTCGAAGATCCGGTGGGGAAGGCTGGTCGGCAGTTGGAGGTAACGGTGCGCCTTATTTTTTCAGACCAAGCCTTGGTCGATAGTGTGACCCGTATTGTCAAGAATTTGGGGTTCCATGTTGCTGGGTTGTCTTATGATCAGTTTGGGGGCGGGGCCTCATGTTTGAGTGACGCGGAGCGTCAGTATGGTGCCCTCTTGATTGATATCGGCGGGTCTTGGGCACAGGCGAGCGTTTTCCAGAAGGGAACCTTGGCCTATGGTGTTGTGCTGCCTATTGGCGGTAGTCGAATCGGGAAAGACATTGCGCAGTGTCTGCGTATTTCTATAGCAGAAGCGGAGCGTATCAAGGTCAAGTATGGTCACGTATTGCCACTGTCTATTCCTGATGGGGAGATCATCCCTGGGCTTGTTGGCGAGGGTGGTGTCAAAGATGTTCGGCGACGTGTCTTGTCAGAGATCATGCGTGCCAGAATGCGTGAGACGCTGTTGTTGATACGAAAAAAAATACAGCATTTGGATATCTCGGGAATGCCGGTTGTCTTTTCTGGTGGTAGTAGTGCTATTCCTGGGTTGGGTATTCTGGCCTCAGAGATATTTGAGTCGCCTGTGAGGCTGGGTATCCATCCTCAGTTTCAACATACGATTCGAAATCCAGAAGACCATGTTGCTGTGGGTGTTGTCCTATATGGTATGAAAACGGGTGCTATTCAGGTCGTCCCTTCTGAGGTGACGGGTGGGTGGTGGCAGCGGTTTGTGAAGTAGTTTTTGTGCTGCTGGGGCCATTTCTACACATTACTGTTTTGGGTGGGTATATTTTTCCCTTATGTTGTTTTTTGTGTGTTTTTCTTGGGTATTAATTTCTTTTTCGAGGTGGTTTTGTCTGGATCTTTGGCGGGGAGTGTAGGGGCGGGCCTTACTTTTTCCTCGTTTGTCTTGGCCCAAAAATTCCAATACACTGTCCCCAATGACAGTTACATTTAGAGAAGCAGCCTTGGGTGATGGTTTGGCGATATGGGAAGTGGTTCGGGACACAGGTGTTCTGGATGTGAACTCTACCTATTGTTATCACCTGTTAAGTCACTATTTTGGGAGTACCACCGTGGTGGCTCTGGATGGGGACCGTGTGATTGGTTTTGTGTCGGGGTATATTACGCCGAAAGATCCTAGTGTTGCTTTTTTGTGGCAGATAGGATTTTTGCCATCCTATCAAGGGCAGGGCTTGGGTGGTCGGCTGTTGGATTATTGGCGGTCATTGCCGGCTTTGTCTGCGGTATCTGCGTTGCAAACCACGATTTCCCCGGAAAATACAGCGTCTCAGGGGTTGTTTCGCTCGTGGTCAGCCAAGCGTGGGTTTGGAATCACCTGTCAGCCATTTTTGTCGGCCGCGCATTTTGGGTCGGCATCGCATGAGCCGGAAGATCTCTACATTATAGAGACGGGTATCTTGTGAGGTTTCGGGGGGCGTCGTCTGTTTTTCCCTGAAAAGGTGTAGTTCGAGGGGTGTCTTGTCTGTTGTCGTTTAGTGTAAGTGTGTAAAGGATGACCTTTACCAAAGGAGTATTATGCAAGTTTTTGAGACACATGAGTCAAACGTTAGAAGTTATTGTCGTAGTTTTCCTGTTATTTTTTCGACGTCGCAGGGATCTCATATCACGGATATCAATGGCGATCGGTATATCGATTTTTTTTGTGGGGCGGGCTCTTTGAATTATGGCCACAACCATCCCGCGCTGAAAAAAGCCTTGCTGTCGTACATTGAAAAAGACGGCATTGTTCATGGCTTGGATATGGCGACAGAGGCCAAGAGCGCGTTGCTGACGACATTTAGCGAAACGGTTTTGGAACCCAATGGATTGGATTATAAGGTTCAATTTACAGGTCCTACAGGGACGAATGCTGTAGAGGCGGCCTTGAAACTGGCACGCAAGATAACCGGTCGCCATACCATTGTTGCCTTTACCAATGGGTATCATGGTCTGACACAAGGTGCGTTGGCGGTTACGGCAAATGCTGCGTATCGCCATTCCGATTTTACCTATCGTCATGACAGTGTTTTTGTCCCGTTTGATGGGTATATGCCTTTTGATACAGCGGACTACTTTGAGAAATTGGTAACCGATAGAAGCAGTGGCTTGGATTTGCCTGCCGCTGTGATTCTCGAAACGGTTCAGGGTGAAGGTGGTATCAATATCGCTAGCGATGAGTGGTTGCGTCGTATGCGGGCTATTTGTGATGCGCATGGCATTTTGATGATTGTGGATGACATCCAAATGGGTTGCGGTCGCACGGGGAATTTCTTCAGCTTCACAGATGCTGGGATTGTTCCTGATATCGTTGTTTTGTCTAAGTCATTGAGTGGTTATGGATTGCCGATGTCGGTTTTGTTGATGAAGCCTGACTTGGATCAGTGGGCTTCTGGCGAGCATACAGGTACCTTTCGTGGGCACAACTTGGCCTTTGTGACGGCGACAGAGTGCTTGAAGTTTTGGGCTGACCCTTCCTTTGTGGCCGATGTTCGCGCAAAGTCAGACTACATTGCAGAGACTGTGCGTCAGATTTTGTCTCGTGTGAATTTGCCAATTTCATTCCGATACAAAGGGATGGCCTTTGGATTGGAAACAGCGTCTGGTGAGATTGCTACTGCAATTAGTCGTGCGGCATTCGAGGTTGGGCTTATTGTTGAGACATGTGGTGCTGATGGTCATGTGTTGAAGCTTTTCCCTGCGCTAACGGCCCCGAAAGAGTTGTTG
>JAGYJO010000349.1 GCA_018402095.1 bacterium | reverse complement strand
CGGACAAGTCCTCCTATGGTGGCGTCTCCCCACTAGGTGGGCAAATGGCAACAGCATGGGGACGCGGCATGGCCAAAGGGTGGGGCATCAACCTCATGATGCGTGCTTATGTTTTGAACAATGCATTGGACAATGCACCCGGAGGAGGGAAAGTCGGAGACCCACGATACAAAAAAATCATGATCGAGTCCGTAGATGGTATTGCGGAGTACTACTATGATGTCTCCTCAGGCGCATACCTGTCCAAGCAGCCCAATAATCACAATCGGGCATACCTTGCATCTGCTATGACCTATGAAAAAATAATGGAGCCCTATTCCGCCTTTGACATGCTTGGTGGAGATACAACCGTCATTCGATTGGAAATGGCCAATGGGAAAACGTACATTTTTTCCGAATTCTTGGTGAATTTTGTTATCGGAAATAAAAACAATATTAATGACCGCAATCAGCCTTGGGGGCGGATAGAAGGGTATGGCCTTACCGACATTTATCAGGGGAGTAACAACATTCACTTTTCTTACGAAAACCCAGGGGTTCAAGATCGCAATAAATTGAGCTGGCCGCTACTGGTGGTGGCCGGCATGCACCTCTTCGAAATGGCGGACAAAGTCGTTGCCCCGAGATACGGATCTGTGGACAATACAGGATACCAGGACCTTGTGGAGTACAAACGGGTCAGCGCCGTGACCGATACCTACGGACGGGTCATCAGATTTTCTTATCTAGACAACAGCAACCCACGGGCCGAGTCCTATGGCGTTGTTTCGCAGATTTCGTACAAAGGTGTAAACAACAGCACCGAAAATATCACCTACGGTTATGACAGCAGTTTGCGGTTAATTTCTGTCACCCAAAAAGGGCTTCCAGCCAAAACTTATGGCTACACCCCCACAGATCTCGGAATAGGCGTCAAGGGGAAAGGCGCTATTCTTTCCACTATCCAAACCGAAAGTGGCGGACAAATTCATTACGATTATCACAACATGACCCCTTATCCGGTTGTGATCTCGAAAACCATCACAGATCCCGGCAAGGACACACGCGCATACAGCTACACATATACAAACATGTCTGGAGAACCCTACAAGAGACAAGAATTCACCCCGTCATGGAAACCCAAAGGATCCTATTTTTTTAGCACATGGGACAAACCCGATTCTTATTTCCCCTCCGTAACCGTTTCTGGCGGACCTAACATTCAAAGT
>JAGYJO010000348.1 GCA_018402095.1 bacterium | reverse complement strand
TTTGGCCAAATTTGAAAAACCCAGAGAAAAGTCTAGCGGCACTCTTCGTGACTTTTTCCGGCGAGACCCCCAAAAAAAATCTGACCCTCATCGAATTGGCCAAGGTCGACGCCTTCCTCGAAAAACTCGGTATCGCAGGAGGGATGGCGCTGCACATCGCAGTCGCACGCGTAGGCACCCCCTCCTGGGAAAGATTGCCTAGAGAAATGGGCAATCAAAACATGCAGCATCCGTACTCAGATCGTTTTAACGTAGACATCCAAACACCGGTCTATAGGCATAGCCAAGCGGCGGCAGAAATGGACGTCCCACCGGATAGTTTCAGTCGTGTGTACGGCACACATACGATACAGGCCCAAATCGACACAGACCTATATGTCTCAGATCTTCACCGTGACATGGAACATCTCACTACCATTATCGAAAGCAAAGCGACCCATCTACAGGGACAAATCCATAATGACAATCGCATAACATTGGAACAAACAATCGCAGCTGAATTATTGAAACAAAACAGCCGCATACTCGCAAAGCTAGAAATCAAAGCACGTCATGCCGAACAGCAAAAAACGGACAGCGCAATCATGCTAATAAAAGCCCCTAACATCACAAAATACATCAACGACTAAAAAGGAAAAGGATAATCTCAATGCCCATCTATCGCATAATTGCTACCAGAAGTGATCAAGACTATGAGTATAAAAGTGATGGCGAGAGTGATACGACAGTATCTAGCATCGAGGATGGCTCTAAAAGTAGCCCAACAGCCCCCCCACTCCAAAGCGAACCAACAGATATAGCCCAAACGTTAAAGCGTCCACAAAACAAAGCTCATTTGCGTCCAATAATGCAAGACCCCCATCCCAAAATAGCCACCCTCGACATCCCCGATGAAGCCTTTTCCGAAGAACACCAAGCCTGCCCACGCTCCTTGCTCAAAGCCTTGCTAGATATCGAAGCGATCGGTAAAAACCCCAAAATCACCGAAGTCGTGTTAAGGCTGACACAACAGTTAATTCCAAATTTCGCTCTCATTTTCAAAGCCGCGTTTACAATAGAACCGAACCCCTACGATACCAAAAACCTTGGATTATTGGCCGACGCTATTGATGAATTTGATAGCGTTATTCGTAAGGATTTTCCCCAAACAACCATCCAACTCCCCTATTTGCGAGATATCGAAATCGCCATCCGTTTTCGACTCGGCGCCCTACATTATCAAC
>JAGYJO010000347.1 GCA_018402095.1 bacterium | reverse complement strand
TGAGACTCTCTTAGTTTAGCGAATTTCTTAACTGGGGGCAGTATAGAAGAACTCACCTACATATGGATTATCCGTGTAAAATCACAAACAAAAAGGGAGCGCAACAACAACCCCACATCAAAAACATCCCGCGTACGACTGCAAAAACCGCAACGCGTCAGATATTCCATTAACCCGAACAAAGACAGGTGGCCACATGACCTGATTAGATACCAACACACGAACCAAGCGATAAGAAAACCCATAATGCTCATTATCCAACAGAACAAACATGACATTACGCTCAGATAATTGATGAAACATATCCTTAACCTTCAAATCAGGAGACAACACCAAACAACTAACGTCTCTAGATGAAAAAAAGGAATACCACACTTCTGGATTCCGAGAAATCACACCGACCGTTAATTGCCGCAGTCGTTCATATGGAGACGGGGACACGCCCGCAAAAACACGATCTATCGCCGAACGAAGCTCATCAAAAAGAAGCATCTCTCTACAGGTTCTTTTTTCACAAACTGACGGCACACAACGATCAGGGCAGGTGTGTCGAGAAAACACGAGATGCACAGCACTACCCCAAGGGGCCCATCTCAACGCATTTTGAGTACGATTCAAAAAGTACACAACAGACGGCACACGCAATGCAGCTGCCAAATGAGCAAACCCCGAGTCCAAACCCACAAACAGTGATGATCGGCTCAACACAGACACAACGTCTGGTAAAGATAATCGATTCGTCAAATCCAAAACATTCGAACAATCAGAAAGTCCGACAGACAAAACAGCCCGCCTCTCTTCATTCGGAATTCCCAACAAAACAACATAGTCATATTTTTTAGCCAAATACCGAACAACCGCCAACGCCGTTTCTGGCAGCCAGGTCTTCTGCATAGCACTGCCATCCACCTGAACCGAGACATAAGAAACATCCCGTAAAAGAGGGTATCTCACATACAAGTCAGTTCGCCATGCAGACGGACATCCTATATAGGGAGCAACAGCCGCATCACTAAGCTCCGTGTCTTTTTGCAAAAAAGGATTAAGTAAGGCTACGTTATGACGTATTTGATGGGTAAAAAAGAAAGAAAAATCAACAGGAACAACATGTGTATAAAGAATACGATTCCAAAGAGAAACAGAATAACCGATACGCATGGGAACCTTGGCAAAAAACGAAAGAAAGGCATACCGACGTTTTTCCCAGAGTCCAAAAAACATAT
>JAGYJO010000346.1 GCA_018402095.1 bacterium | reverse complement strand
TGGATATCGAAAAAAAATTGGAAGTTTTGCACCAGCGATTAACGACGTTGCCACCCTTTCATCCAGGGAAACTTAGTCAGCAATACGTCAGGTGTGGAAAAGAAAATTGTCACTGTCGTAGTGAAACGAATCCCAAGCGGCATGGCCCTTATTACCAATTGAGCTATGCCATCAAGGGTAAAAAAAATTCGACAGTGTTTATTAAGGAAGATCAGGTTGACCTCGTGAAAAAATCCTTAGACGCCTATCAGTCCTTTAAAGAAACTATTGATGAGATCGTGGAACTCACAGCAAAGCACGTACGTGCTGCGCAATTGGGTAAGCGCACATGAAGAAATGTGTGGCCGTTTTAATGCCCGAAATAATCTTGCGAAAAAAAGAAGTTTCGCCGTTAGAGCACGCTTGTCAAACCAAAGATGTAACGGAATTCCTATCTCTTCTAAAGCAGGCGGCTATCAATGATGTCTGTAACGAAAAAAACGAATACCCCATACACCTTGCCTCAAAATTTACAGAAGACAACCGCCCTCTAAGTCTTGTACTAGAAATGGGGGCCAATCCGAATGTTCAGACGAAAGCCGCCGAAACCCCGCTACATTATTGTGTGGCGATGGGAAATGGTGTTGGTCTTGAGTCGTTGCTTGCCATTGATTTATCAACAAATCCTTATCTTTTGGATTACGAAGGCCGGACACCCTTGCGTTTGGCCTGTGAAATGATGGGCTCCCAACGTCCAGATGGTGTTCCTATGGTGAAACAGCTTTTGAGCCACGGGCTGGTTCATGCATCGGTTAATCGGCATAACGATACCTTAACAATTGCGTTCTTTGCCTACATGAATGGGTCAGAAGAGGCTCTTCAAATGATTAATGACCACATGCTCCATCCAGGCATAGATCACATTTGCCCGTTACGTGTGACAGATTTTTGCAATGATGCGGTCCTGAAAAAATATAGTGAGCAGGTTGGCGAAACCAGATTTATTGAGACCCTGATTGATTTCTCTACAGACTCAAACCAGACGGTTTTTCATCGTTTGGCGAATACCGGCTATGTTTCAGGCCTGAAAACTATTTTAGACCTTTGCCGTAAGCATGAAATAGCCTATGACGCAGCCTTAAATCAAATAGATAGATATCGCTGTCGCCCCATACACTATGCTGCAAAGGCCAACAGCCCTGAGCTACTAAAGATTTTACTAGAATCGGGCGCATCGTTAGAGGTATACACGCCTGTGGAT
>JAGYJO010000345.1 GCA_018402095.1 bacterium | reverse complement strand
TTATGGAGAATGACCGCCTCCGCATTTTGGGTGCTCGCCGTCCATGTGACCTGGATCGACGAATTTCTGCCGGCGAAGCCATCGTCAGCGGTTAGCGTAACCAGATCACCGGGCAACACGGTTTGTTCAGCGCTAGCAGAGGCCCGAAGATCCACCGGACCTCGCCATTCGGTAGCTCTCCCGCAGGCCAAAAGCATCAGGGATAAAATAGCAACCACGACTAGAGAGGGGTGAAAGGGCTTCGCCCTTTCAATCCCGTTTTGAGCGGGATCCAAAGGGTGCCCACCCTTTGAAAAAAAATCTCTTGCTTGCTTGCCACAGGCAAGCAAGCAATCCATCGTGGGCAACATCGCAAAACGGTCTTTTTTTTCATTTCGAAACAATCTCCACATG
The DNA here is from genome assembly GCA_018402095.1 of bacterium. GTDB lineage: Bacteria > Margulisbacteria > Marinamargulisbacteria > SXXA01 > SXXA01 > M30B43. The sequence goes on along the minus strand of JAGYJO010000345.1, from coordinate 857 downwards.
GCGGTTACATGTCGATACATCATGATACGCTCAAAATTCTCAGCCTCAAGAGAGGCGGACACCTAAAATGAGGTGCCAATTTTTGCCGTGAATCGCAAATCGTCATAGGCATTCAAGACAACTTCACGGGAACGCCCAGATGATAGATCTGGTCGGATAATGACAGGTTCTGTCAGGGCGCCAAATTCGGCCCCAAGCTCGAGAAAGAGGGCGTCTCTCTTGATCGCCACACCTACGGTCGTGAATTGCCGCATCAATCCGTATCCGTCGGGAAAACGCGTATCAGACAAGAGGTTTGGCACGCGAGAATACGTCAGATACGTACCAGCTGTCAGGGTGAGCAAGTCACCTATGTTCCAGGCAAAACCCATATGGGTTTCGTAGATGGGATCAATTCCATTTTCGTTTTTTGCGATCAGATCGAGACCCAGCGATATATATTCCAACGGCGAATACATAACCCCGAGGCCCCATTCCGATACCCCTGGGGGGGAATATTCCCCGGACACACCAGCAACCGTGTAGTCACCCGCTGAGGAAAGCGGAAAGGAAAGAATACCGCCCAATCTAATTTGATTATTTGGGCGAAGCAAGGTCCCCAATTTCAGACGGGTTTGTCTACCTCGGAACGTATAATTAACCGATGGCGTGGACTCATCGAATTTGTGCCAGGATTCGTAATTTCCAAGGCTAGCACCGAGCATCCAGTGCGGATTAATCGCACGCGCGACCGAGACACTGTAATTAAAAACCCCATGATCCAGAGGATGGGTATCACTATTGATGACGAGCGTGTCGGTATACATGTTTACTCCCATAGCGAACCCATTGCCAAAGGGAACCGAAAAATTCATGGC
>JAGYJO010000344.1 GCA_018402095.1 bacterium | reverse complement strand
TTGTGACGCCTAGCCAAGATATGGTTTTGGGTTGTTATTTTCTGACCGTAGAAAATCCAGATTCTGAATTGGGTAAAGGTCGTTGCTTTGGTAATGCTGATGAGGCTTGGCGTGCTTGGCAAGCCAAGACCATTGGGATTCAAACTGAAATCAATGTGCGTGTTAGTACGGGTCGGTATAAGACAACGATGGGCCGGGTTATTTTTAACGAAGCTATTTCGGATGTTTTGAGACGATATGGTGTGAGTAATACCTCTTTTATTAATGAAATTGTTGGTAAAAAGCAATTGGGTGAATTGATTTTTAAATGGTTTCACCAATATGGTAATGACATCATTGTAGATCTTTTGGATGAATTGAAAGCTATTGGTTTTCGTTATTCTACGCTTTCAGGTATTTCTATTTCTATTGATGATTTGAGGATCCCAGATAACAAGAGTGACTTGATTTCTAAGGCCCAAATTGAAATAGAAAAAATAGAAAAATTGAAGCAGCAAGGGTCTATTTCTGCGAGAGAAAAGCAGTTGCGGAGCAATGATGTATGGCGGGAATCAACGCAGTTGATTGCACAGTCGCTGGAAGATTCTTTGGGCCGTTTGAATAATCTTTATATCATGGCTAACTCTGGTGCTAGAGGAAATATGGATCAGGTACGTCAGCTCGCTGGGATGCGGGGCTTGATGTCCGACTCTCAAGGTCGGACTGTTGATATTCCTATTAAGACAAACTTTAAAGAAGGATTGTCTTTGACGGAGTACTTTATTTCTTCTTATGGTGCTAGAAAGGGGTTGGTTGATACGGCTTTGCGTACAGCTGACTCGGGTTATTTGACAAGGCGTCTTGTTGACGTTGCGCAAGATGTGATGGTGATTGATGAGGACTGTGGTGCAACCGAAGGTATTGAGGTTCAAGCTATTAAAGATGGCATCAATATTATTGTTCCGTTGTCAGAGTTGATCGTTGGTCGTTATGCATTGGGTAACGTGGTTAACCCTGTAACCCAAGCGGTTATAGCGCCACATATGATGCTTATTACTGAAGATGTTGCTAAGAATATTCAAGAAGCGGGTATAGATTCGGTTCGTCTTCGTAGTGTGTATAAGTGTCGTGTTGAACGTGGGTTGTGTCAAAAATGCTATGGTATTGACTTGGCTTCTGGCCACCCTATTAATTTGGGTGAGGCTGTGGGTATTATTGCTGCGCAATCTATTGGTGAGCCTGGTACTCAATTAACCATGAGAACGTTCCATATT
>JAGYJO010000343.1 GCA_018402095.1 bacterium | reverse complement strand
GCGAAAGACCCGTTCGGCATTTCGTATCAGACAGTGGCCGCGGACCCCTTGATATACCGTATCGTTGTACCGCAGCTCTCCAACATAGCTTGGGATAATGTCTCTGCGTGATTTTTCGTCGCTTGGCTTGAGATACACGAGTGAAATGTGTTTTTTTGTCGCAATCGCCTGCTGTATTTGTTTTGCTTTTTCCGCAACACTAAGCTGGTTGATAGATTTTTTGTACTGATATTTGGTCAGAAATTGCACCACACGGTAATCCAGTAAGACATTTTTTCGGGTAAGTGCTTTGCTCAGGACAAGTCCCTCCAATGTACGACAACGGCTCAATGCGACGTAGGTTTGTCCTGTTGCAAAGGCGCCTTTTCCCAGATCGATGATGACCTTGTCAAAGCTTTTTCCTTGGCTTTTGTGAATCGTGATTGCCCAGGCAAGCTTTAGTGGGTATTGGGTGAAAGACCCTTCACTTTCTTGTCGAAGTGTTTTGCTTTCGGTGTCGTATACATATTTATAGAGAACCCATTTGTGGGGTGTGACGGTGACCCGTTGGCCGTCTTGACGGTGTACGGTGATGGTATTTCCTGCAAGGTTGATCGCGGCTATTTGTCCGAGGGTGCCATTGACCCATTGGCCATTGCTGTCATTGTTGAGAAACATGACCTGTGCGCCAACGGTTAGTTTGAGGTGAATCTCTGTGGGGGCCAGCTTGCGTGTGAAATCGCCACTGAGTTCGGCTGTTGATTCTACCAGTGGATTGTGGATTTCGGTGAGTTTGCGTGTGTTGATGGTTTCGGCATCGGCATTGGTAGTGGTGAGGTAGAGATGTCCGCTGTCACGTGTTTCGGGTGTTTGTACCCGTTTGTTGAGGTGTGAGAGCTGTTCGTCGGTGATGGATCTGTTGCGGATGGCATTGAGAATCTCGATGAATTGGGTGTCGGACTGGCGGTAGATTTTGTCGAGTTCGATGAGTGTCATGTCAAACTTGGGATCCTGACATGCCTGGGATGAAAAAAAGTAAGGACTTTTGTAGATCTCTTTAAAATAGTTTTTTTCTTGTGTGGTGACGACGGGGGCGAGTTGGTAGAGGTCGCCAATGAAAACCATTTGTTTACCACCAAAAGGAACATCTTTATTGAGTAGGGTTCTCAAAAAACTATCGATACAGTCGAGTAGATCTGCCCGAACCATGGAGACTTCATCGATGATAAAGGTATCTGTTTTTTTGAACATGCGCTTTTTTTTCCACTTCATAGCATGTGCT
>JAGYJO010000342.1 GCA_018402095.1 bacterium | reverse complement strand
TAGAAACCGAATGATCCATTTTGACGTTGCGATCATCGGGGCAGGCATCAACGGCGCGGGGACGGCCCGTGAGCTCTCCCGCCGTGGCTACAGCGTCATCCTCGTGGACAAAGGGGACATCGGGTCAGGAACATCCAGCGCCAGCTCCAAACTCCTCCACGGTGGTATTCGATATCTCGAACATGGCGAATTCAAACTCGTCTTCGAAGCCTGCCAAGAGCGCTATCACTGGATCAAAAATGCGCCCCATCTCGCCAAAAAGCAGTCCTTCATCATTCCCATATACCGCCACCACAAACGTAAAAAATGGATGATCCGTGCCGGAATCATGCTCTACGGACTCTTATCTGGGTTTCGTCAGGTAGGGCACAATCGTATGCTCTCCGCCGCCGAAACACGACAACGCCAACCAGGCCTCAATCCCAAAGGATTGGTCGGTAGCGCCCTCTACTACGATGCCCAAGTCGACGACGCCCGCATGTGTCTCGAATGCGCGCTACAGGCCGAGAGCTGGGATGCCAAAATCTACACCTATCACCAGATAGACAACATCACCACACACGAAAAAGGCCACCGCCTCTCAGGGAAAAACACCCTCAAAAACAAAGATTTCTCGTTTACCGCCAGTACGATTTTCCAAGCCACTGGGCCATGGACCGATATCGCCAATCAGCAGTGGCAGACAGAGACCCTCCCACTCATGAGACCCAGCATCGGCAGCCACATCATCACAGAAGCCTTTTTGAAAGACGATGCTTTGCTCATTTCTGCCAACGATGGCCGTGTGTTTTTCGCAATTCCGTGGCATGGCAAAACGCTGATCGGCACCACCGATCATCCGTACAAAGACAACCCTGACAACGCCAGCATTTCAGAAAGCGATATTCAGTATCTCTTTGAAAACATTTATGCCCTCATGCCGAATCTCAATAAACCACTTCCCCTGCTTGGCGTCTTCACAGGTGTACGCCCCCTCACAAGAGACACCCACAGCAGCGTAGGTGCAACCTCCAGAGAACATGACTTCACGTGGCTATCCGACACTCACCTCTGTGTCACCGGTGGCAAGTACACCACGTTCCGACGCATTGCGGAGGCCGCCGCGGATCTGATCGCAGAAAAGCTCCCCGCACCATCAGTGGTGATAGACCCTATTGATACCTTATTTGGGGGCCTCGTGACCGACAGTCTCTTGCTCGAGTTGCAAAAAGAAGCTCCCGATTTGGATGCAGCCACATGCCAACACATCATCAGTCGCTACGGCAT
>JAGYJO010000341.1 GCA_018402095.1 bacterium | reverse complement strand
TGGTGGTAGTTCAAAACCAGACACGCCATTTTGGATCGGCTATAGTTTAGATACTTTGGTAAATTCAGCCATGACCGTCGCCTGTAACTCTTGGTAAAAGGGAATCATGATCTCTTCTGTTAGGTGCTTGCTACCTGCTATAAAGGACGCTTCTTGGTCTGCTGTGTATGACAGTAGTTGGGAGTCTTGTGCGACATAGGGTTCTTGCTCACTGGGGATATGTACGGGGATGTACAGCGGTTGTCTGCCCAAACGATTTGTCACGCCGGTGGCACTCATGAGTTGACCTAAACATGCCGCTCTGAAATTGGCGGTGAGTTCCCATGTGGCGGCGGCGCCCATTTTTTTGAAGTCATCGGGTTCTTTTTCAAAGTGTGCGTTGACAATGCCAATGGCGGAAGTGAAAAATTCATCACTGTGTTCGAAAATGCCACGGGTAAATACTGGGGTTGGGTCGTCAGCGCCAACTTCATATTTTAGTTCTTTTATGGCTTCTGCTAGCAAACAAATGTGAGGACTAATGCCAAGCTGTTTGCTGTTTTTTTCGCTTACGCCCAGTCGCTTTGCTGCGTCATGTAGCTTTCCGTTGAGCTGATGAATGTGATCCATATTTCCCTGGTAATAAAGCGGGTCCTTCCACATCAATTTGATTTCTTCAAAGAGCCTCATGGCGGTTTGCGCGTTTTGACGTGACACTTTCGTAGGCGATACGGCATAAAAATCTTCGAGAACGGGCATGAGTTCGTGGCCTTTTTTGGGGAACTCTCTCATCATAACCATGGCGTAATACTGAACGATTTTGGCGGTGTTTTCGGGTAGGGTGTCCCTTTGTACACTTTCTTGAATGCTTTTTTCAAGGACGCCAATCATGGTTTCGGATAAGCGTGCAACGACGCCAGCATGCGCGATCCCGATGGAATCAATGCTCTGTACCAATACGGATTTTGCGGCAATGATACTGGGATGCCCCCGAAGGGGTTGGGCTTGATCGGACTTTAGGAGAATGGCGAGGCTGCCTATAGCTGTATAGGCTTTTTTGATTTCATTGAAAATGTCTTTTCCATTTTCAATCACGGTTTTGTCCAATAGGTTCGTTTCTGCCGTGATGTCAAAGAGTGATTTGGGTACGGGAACCTGATCCATGATACGTGATAGTTGGGCTGTGAAAGAGGGAGGGGCCATTGCGATGGTTTTGGCCAAGTACAGTGCTGAACGTTTTCGCATTTTGTGTCTCCATGTTTTACCTTAAGGATAAGACCTGCCTGAAAGAAAAAACGTAAC
>JAGYJO010000340.1 GCA_018402095.1 bacterium | reverse complement strand
AAAAACTTGATTACAAAAAAACAGCGGCCGCGCTCATCCAGCTCATACGCAGCAATCCAGAACCGTTAACACACCCCCACAAAGAAGCCCTCAAAGCGATAGTCAACGGCGTAGCCCAATCCATAGAGGGACTCCCCGAGCCACCGTTCGGCGCCAAAGACGATGCGTCATTAACAACACATCTACACGCGTTATTCGAAGAGATGGGTACAACAGTTCGTTTTGACAATATGATGTTGCTTTGTTTTCTAGAAGCCCTTTACAACGATACGTTTACGGAAATCCCGTTGAATGGAAGAGATAGGCCAAGGGTGTATCCGGATGCGGCTTAGGTCGGTAGCTTGGGGGACTAGCGTCCCCCAAGCTACCAAAAAGAGAGCAAACAACACCCTCGCTCACTTAGCAAAAGTTTACTTCTTCCAAACCACCGTATAAAGATCATGACGCCGGTCTTTGAGGTTTTGCACCGTGCCATTGTGGCGTGCACGGTGAATGTCTTCGACACGTAGATCTGCGAAGATTACCGTTTCCGCATTGGGTGTCGTATCGGCCGCAATCCCATCACGTGCAAAGGGGAAATCACAAGGCGTGAGAATACAACTTTGCGCATATTGGATATCCATATTATGCACCGATGGCAAGTTCCCCACGTTGCCCGACATCACCACGTACACTTGGTTTTCCACCGCACGGGCCTGCGCACAATAGCGTACCCGCAAATAACTCTGACGCTCATCCGTACAAAACGGGATAAACAAGATATTCGCACCCTGATCCACCAAGTGACGGCTCAACTCTGGAAATTCCGAGTCATAGCAAATCAAAACACCAATAGGACCACAGTCTGTTTCAATCACGTCCAGATGATCACCACCTTGAATATTCCACCAATAACTTTCATTGGGCGTGGGGTGGATTTTCGGCTGTTCATAAATCGCCCCATCACGCAAACACACCATACAAATATTTTGGATAGACCCATCTTTGCGTTTGGTGGGATGGGATCCTCCGATAATATTCACATTGTAACGAATGGCCAATTCACTAAAAAACTGGGTCAAACGCTCAGTGTATTTCGTCAAGTGATCAATGGCTTCCGTCGGAGAAACCGGTTCATTTTCAATAGACAACAACTGTAGTGTAAAGAGCTCAGGAAAAAGAACAAAATCAGCACTGTAATCAGACACAACTTCTACGAAATACGTCACAATTTGTTTAAATTCATCAAAAGACGTGATTTTCCGCTGTTGGTACTGGACACTGGCCACACGGACAATACCAGACTGTCGTTTGC
>JAGYJO010000034.1 GCA_018402095.1 bacterium | reverse complement strand
ATCTGACGAACACGTTCTCGTGTCACATTGTACACCCGACTCACATCCTCCAGCGTTCTCGGAGACCCATCTAGCAACCCAAAACGCAGCTGCAAAATCATCGCCTCTCGTTCACTCAAATGCCCCAAAAGTTGCGAGACTATCTCCCGAATATCCGCAGTTTCTACCCTCTCACTAAGGGATTCGGACACATCTTCCACCGTATCACCCAAGGCCACATCACTGTCACCCAAACGAAGATCTAGAGACACCGGCATCGCCATGATCTGGCTCATATGATTATAGACCTCATCATTCACATCACGCGATTTTATAGCAACTGGCTTCGTTGGAGTCCCTGTCATTGCCTGTCTCTTTTTGCGAACCATCGCATCTGCCAAATGTACAGGAATACGAATCAAACGGCTTTGATCTGCCAAACCACGGGTGATCCCCTGCCGAATCCACCATGTGGCATAGGTACTAAACTTAAACCCTTTGGTGTAGTCAAATTTTTCCACGGCACGAATCAAGCCCACATTACCTTCTTGGATCAGATCTAAAAACTGTAACCCTCGCCCAACATAGCGTTTGGCAATACTCACAACCAATCTGAGATTCGCAGCCACCATTTTTTCTTTGGCCACAAGGTCCCCTTTGGCAATCTGCTGTGCCAATTCAGCTTCCTCTTTTTTGCTCAACAAGGACACGTTTCCGATACCCTTCAAATACAATTTGAGCCCATTATCAAGGTTAGAGCTATCCCCAGCTCCCTTGACGCCCCTGTTTTCCACCACTTGCGCAACAGCTTGTGATAGTGCATTCACTGCTGTCATTAAACACCCGCCTCCTCCGAATAATGAATGAGAGATTGAAGTTCCGCTAATGCCTGTTCCAGTTCATGCCCCTGACCTGACGATTCCATGCTTTGGATCTCGGCTTTGAGCTCACGAATGCGCGCCTCACGGTGATATTGCAAAATCACATCACAGTAGAGTTCCCAATTTTCCAACGACTCACCAGAATACTGAACCAATATCTGGGCAAGACGCTGAGACTGTTCCTCTGGCAGCATCGCAAGAAGGTCATGATGAACATGTTCTGCACGGACAATCGCATCTGCAAGTTCCCGACCTGATTCTGTGATCAAGGGGCTGTCACCCAGCCTATATAGGATACTTGCTTGAACCTCTCTATTGGAGGCGAGAAAAAAAAGAATATATTCTTCTGCTAAGACATATTTACTTTGACGTTGTTGTGACGTTTGAAACAAACGTTTACGCGGCAAAGCATACCCCAAATCAGACACTTTTGCCATCAAAACATCTTGCTCTATCCCAAGTGTTTTTGAAATAGACTTCACATAATGATGACGCACAATCGTATCTGGCTCTTGTTTCAAAAAAGGCACAATCGTGTCTACGATTTTGGAAACATTTTGTATAGACCCCACACCGATCGTACGCACCAGTTCATCAAATTTAAACGAAACATACGACACACTGTCTTCTAAGGCTGTCCGCATACCTTCACCGCCAACGGACAACAAATAGTCCGCCGGATCTTTGGATGAAAACCGGATCACACGCACACCAACACCGATATCGGACAACACTGAATAAGCTCGGTCTACAGCCGCCAAACCAGCATTGTCTTGATCAAAGGCCAAAAAGACATGGCCACATAATCGTTTGAGACGTTGCGCCTGTTCCGAGGTCAGCGCCGTTCCCATCGAGGCCACCGTATTCACGAAGCCATACTGATGCATCATGATGACATCCAAATAGCCTTCGACCAAAATAACCGCATCTTGTCGCTTGATCTCTGACTTGGCCAAATGCAATCCAAACAAAAGGGTACCTTTGTTGAACAACAAGGTCTCTTCCGAGTTGATGTATTTGGCGATACTTTCACCATCCAAGCGCCGGGCCCCAAAGCCTACGGTTCGGCCACGCTCGTCAAAGATAGGCACCATCAAACGGTCTCTAAATGATGATGAAAAAGCCCCCCTATCGCCGACGGTGCCCAATCCTGTTTTGTTCAACAATTCAGGCGTCACTTCATGAGAAAGGAGTGCCTCGCCCAGCTGAAAGGTCATCGGAAAATAGCCCAATTCAAAACGGGCAATCGATTCAGGCGAAATTTCTCTGGAAATCACATATTTATACGCCTCTGTATCCGGCGTCAATTTCGCCGAAAACAAGCGCCGTGCTTGGGCCAAAATATCTTGCAAAGCCGTTCGTACTTTGTCCTCGGGCCGTTGCACACGGTCATGATCAGGCGCCATCTCAATCGCGATACCACCCCGTCGGGCAATCAGCTCTACCGATTCTTGAAAGCCCAGATGCTCTATCCGTTGGATAAAACTGATCAAGTCACCTGACGCCTGACAGCCAAAACAGTAATACAACTGCTTTTCGGGACTCACCGTAAAAGACGGGGTTTTTTCTGTATGAAAGGGACACAGTCCCAAATAATTACGCCCCCGCTTTCGCAAGGTCACATAATCTTGCAAGACGCCCACCATATCGGGATAGGCACGTACAGCAACAATGGTGGATTGACTCAGCATGCTGTGATCAAACCTTTATAGGCGAAGACTGTCAAGAAAGGGCGCTCATCCAAGAGACTAAACGAAGCGCTACACATGTCATAAAAAAACATGCAATTAAACTCTGTTTTTTTCGATAACACCTCAAGAAGGATTTACCCATGAAAAAACAAATTGCGTGTTCGTCCATAGTCAAAATTTCAAGCCCCATTTCAGACCACCGCCCTCGACTACTCGTCCTCTGGTGTATGCCAGACAACAAACTATGGTCAGAGTACAGAGAAAGTATTCCAACGAATTATGCCATCATCAAACATGATATCCGCAAAGACCCGACACCCGACATGCGCAACATAGGGATCGTTTACATTTCTGGTAGCGAACTCTCTATCGCCAGCAAAGAATCCAGCCCCGTTGAGGCGTTCCTCAAACATCTGATAGCCGATGATCAGCCGCCTCGAAAAGTCGCAGGCACTTGCTTTGGGGCACAGGCTTTGGCCAAATGGATGCTCAACAAAAGTGTTTTCGAATCCTATTCACCCGAAAAAAACAAATTCAGAGAGTTCAAAATAGACAGAAAAACCTACAACGGGCACGTCAACCATGCCTGGTTTATCGCCGCAGACAGATCGGCAGACTGGACCATTTTATCTCAAGCAACACATAGCCTCACCGATCATATGGCCAAAACCACCCAACGGACATGTGTGGATATTTTCACCGCACAGGTCAATCAAGTCAGCCTATTTGGCAGCATTCCACATCCCCACATGTGGCCACCAACAGGAAACAGCATCCGCCCTGTACTGAATGAGTTTTTTGACACTCGGCTTGGTTAGGGAAAGATACTCAGGACCGTCTGTCTCTGCGAATTTGCAGCCAATGTCACTATCCCACTATTGTTTTCATAAAACCAATCCACAATTTCTTCATAGTGGGTCACTTTTTCTTGTTCCGATGTCACAGGGTCATTGGGTATTTCATCCAGATAAGTACCCACCAAAGCCGTGGACAAAGTCCCTGTAGCAGGATAACTCCCGTGGTCTGCCTCATACATCAGCAACGCACGCTTAATACTACGTAAGGCTGCCCACGTTTTGGTTTCTGTCGGTGCCAACATGAGATAAAACGTTTCCGTCACCGGCTGATTTTCCGTCGTGAAAAGCGTCAATGAAACAGCCACTTTGTCTCGTGATTCATTGCCATCAAAAGGCGTCGTCGCAAAGGGCTGCAAGTCCGAGCCAGTGTATTTCAAAAAAGTCACTGACATTTGTGCGCGGCCTGTGTATCCCATCGTAGCCAATCGCGAGGCCCAAACCTGCACAGGATGCGCCGTATTGGTGGTCGTAGACGTATCCCCGCTCCAAACCCAAAAGCCCACAGCTTGGGTATAGGCCACTTGATCATGGAGATACCAAGACAATTGGGACAGCTGTCTCTCATCGGTTGCCGCTGTCGCCGCTGGCCCAAAAGTGCGCAAGACATAAATCATCACAGTAGAAAAAATCACCAATGCCAAGACAATTTCAACCAAAGTGAACCCCCGTTCTACATGTACTCGGCTGCGCCGATCACATGTATGGACTTGAAAGGGCTTCGCCCTTTCGATCCCACGCAAGACATCTCGGCTACGCCGAAAGAGGTTAGTCATCAACCGAAACATAACCGGTCTCTGGGGAAATACGCAGAATTCTTGTCTCTGAGTCATAGCCAATCGTCACGGTCTTAGCAACGGTTAATGCAGCATCCACTTGCGAGGGTAGATCGGACTGCGGATCTTCGTATGGCATCGCGTTCACACCAAACAGCAGCTGGCTATCCGACAAGGTCGTACCGGCAATAGAAACACCCTTCATAAAGGGCAATGACGTCTCAAGTGTTTGCCAGGTATCTGAGTCCAACGATTCTTGGTAAAACGTATACGTCGTCTCAGCAAAAACAATCCGCTGTTTGCGACCACTATGCATGGCACGCTCACGCGCCAAAGAAACATCGCTATTCAGCTGATTGATACTGGCTTCAAGCGTCGCATTTTTTGAAAAAGTGCCTGTTTGAGGTGTCACAAACACCATATACAGAATACCATAATAGCCTACGATGATAGCTCGATCAACGTAAACCCCTTATTGGCAAAAAAAGGCTTGGAAGAAGAGCCAAGCCTTTTGGCGATTAGTAGTCGTGCTTGTCAGCAATGTCAGCGCGAACTTCACCTGTTGTTAGTTGTAGATCCAACCACCATCATCTGAAAACGTCGTAATGTTGCCCGTTGACGCTTCCAAGTCACTTCCGCACTTTGCAGATACGGATCTTTAGGAATTTGACCATCGGCAAAAAGAGCACCTGTGATATCGGATGGGTACGAAGCGCTCCGCAATCACGTCAAACCCCGTATTGGCATAGTCAACAGCAAGTGCAACCTGTGGACATTACCCAACTGGGCTTTCAATGCATTTTCTTTTGCGGTTGTGGTTACATCAATATATTTTGAATAGCGATAAGTCCGATAATCCCCAAAATAGCGACAACAACAACCAACTCAATCAATAAAGCCATCTTCATTTTTTTTCATAATCATTCAGCAATTCCTTCAAGCACAAATAATTCAAGTGGGCCAAATGGTACAAAGGGTTTGGCCTCTTGGCAGGAAGCTTTAAAGGAAACGGGTAATCATTTCCTAGGCGGGGGGTGGGGGCAAAGCCCCGGCGCACACCGCCTGCTCGCCTCCGGCGGCTGGGCAAAAAGGATTTTGAAGGGCTGTCCTTTGGTCCTGAGGTTTCTCGAAGGGGTGGTCCACAGGTTTCTCGAAGGGTTCGATCCCCCTCCCCTCTAGGAAGCGGTTACGGAAACGGTTAGACAGAATGATCTAATGGCCAACCGCTGTGATCATACTCAACATGGGCATAAATACGCCTACAGACAAGCAAAGAACCATGACGCCAATCAAAACAATCGTAAAGGGCTCCAAATAGGTAAAGAGCCGGTCCGTCACAAACGTAATATCTTCGCTATAAAAATCACTGGCTTGGCGCATCAGGCTGCCCAATGTGCCCCCTTTTTCGCCCGTTAGGATCATCTGACTCGGCGTTCCTACAAAAATCTGTGACTTCGAAATAGCATCACTCAAAGCCACACCCTGTCTCACACTGGAAAGACAATAGCCAATATCGGTTTGATACACACTGTTCACACTTAGCTGTTTCAAAATTTGAAGCGATTCCAAAATAGAGACCCCGTGGGTATACAGAATAGAAAAAATGCGTGTGAATCGGGAGATCAGCAAATGTTTGTACAGAGGCCCCAGCACCGGAACATAAAACACATAAGCGTCCAGACGGGCTTTAAATGCGGGTTTTTTGTACCCCAAGAAAAAGCCAACAGCTACCGCAGCCACCACCAGCACAATACCAAGCCCGTGGTTCAAAACGACACCACTGATCGCCAGCAACACGCGCGTCAACATGGGCAATTCCACTTTGTTGTTCACAAAAAATGTGGCAAATTGCGGAATAATAAAGGTAAAAACACCCATCATCGATGCAAACGTAATCCCAATCACAATAGCCGGATACCTCAAGGCCTTTTTGACTTTTCCCATCAGTGTTTTGTCCCATTCAATAATGTGGTACAAATCCAACAAAATATCGCCCAAAACACCAGACAGTTCACCTGCACGAATCAGCGCAATTTCTTCGTTGGTATACAATTCTCGAAAATGTTCGCACGCTTGGGAAAAGCTCAATCCGGTACCGATGTAGTCCATCATTTTTTTGATCATAGCGGACATTTCTTTGTCTCGAGACATATCCCCGATGATATGCAAGGCATCCAAAACCGTCACACCAGACGACAGCAACGACTGCAGCTGTCTGGTGAAATGCAGTTTTCTAATCAGGTCTATAGGTTTGGTATTGAGACGTTGGAACAAACGTCGATACGACAAATCTGTCTTCAATGTCAGAATAAATGTATTGGGTGGGAAGTCTTTTAAAACCTGCTCTGCTGCTTCTTTTTTATTCTCAGCAGACAAATAGCCGTCATGCTGACGAGAGTCCGCTACCAAAACCCGATAATAAAAATGCGTCATGTCTGTAAAAAGGACTTAACGTGTTTGTACACTTCTTCCACCGTTGTCAGTCCCATTTTGATTTTCGCAACACCATCATCCTTCATCGTGGTCATACCCGCTTCTATCGCCATTTTTCGCAATAGGGGTGCTGGGGTATTCGGCACCAAAGACTGAATCAATTGGTCCGTTATCGGCAATATTTCATAGAGCGCCACACGCCCTTTGTAGCCTGTGAAGTGGCAGCTCTTGCACCCACTGCCTTTTTCGTACACAAAATTGGGATCCAAACCCAACGCAATCATGGACATAAAGTCAGGCTGATAGGCTTGTTTACACTGAGGGCACACACGACGCGCAAGCCTCTGCGACAAAACGCCCGTCAACGCAGAACTGATCAAAAAAGCCGGAATCCCCATATCAATGAGTCGCACAATCGTACTGGGGGCATCATTGGTATGTAAGGTACTCAAAACGAAGTGTCCCGTAAGCGCCGCACGAACAGCCAACTCTGCCGTCTCCAAGTCACGAACTTCACCCACCATAATAATGTCCGGATCTTGCCGCAAAATCGACCGAAGTCCCGCCGCAAAGGTCAAGCCAGACTTCGTATTCACCTGCACCTGTCGAATCATGGGGAGTTTGTATTCCACCGGGTCTTCTAGCGTCACAATATTTTTTGCTTTGTCATTAATATGGCTCAACCCGGCATACAGGGTGGTTGTTTTACCTGAACCCGTCGGCCCACTGACCAACACCATGCCTTGCGTCACGGACAACATCGCTTCGAGCGTTCGCTGGTCTGCAGACAAAAACCCCAATGCATGCAAATCCAAAGATAGATTTTTTTTACCCAATAATCGGATAACGATATTTTCCCCATAAATCGTCGGTAGCGTCGAAATCCGAAGCTCCATACGAGCCTCTTCATATTTGATACGAATCTGACCATCTTGCGGGATACGACTTTCAGCAATATCCATTTTCCCCAAAACTTTGATTCGGGATACCAAGGCATGTAGCAAAGATAGCGGTAAACGCTTCAAAATCTGCAAATCCCCATCAATACGAATACGAACCAGTATTTCCGACTCCGATGGTTCAATGTGAATATCCGACGCATCTTTGATAATCGCTTGGCTGATGATCAGGTTGACCAACTGCACGACCGGCGCAGCGTTTAGCTTTCTATTGGAAATATCCAACAGCGACGTCTCTGTCACCTCATCTAACGCGCCATGCTCTTGGTCCGTCACTTCACGAATCAGATCATCAATAGATCCCAAAAAACCATAATGGTGTTCAATGGCACGCTTGATATTCTCAGGCTCGGCATACATGGCTTCGATTTCTAGCCCAACATATTTTTGAATATCATCCACGACATCCAAGTTGTCGGGATCTGAAATCGCAATGGTCACCGTTTTGCCTATTTTGAAAACCGGCATAAATTGGTATTGAATAACCAAAGAGCTCGGAATCTCTTTGATCAAACGCTCATCGATACTGTATCGAGACAGATCAATACTAAAACTGGAATGGTCACTCATAGTGTGATTGTATACCACGATAATATTGGGAGACCATCATTGATAAATCACCCCCCTTACCCCCCTCAAAGGGGGACTTCTTCTCCTGAGGGCTGCACCCCTACGGGGCTTACCCTCAGACTCCCTTTTAGGGAACGGGTGAGCGCCTTGTACAAAAAAACAGTCTCTCTGCATCATCATGGCGACCGCGGATTTGCCATGGTCGCAACGATCTTGATACTCAGTGTGGTTCTGGCTATTTCTGGCATCGTGATCACGCTGATACGCAACAATGCCCAATCTATCTCTGGCTTTTCAGATTATCAAACAGCCTCAAGCATTGCCTCCCTAGGTATAGAAAAAGCAGCAAACAGTCTAAAGAGTGACGCCAATTGGACAGACAATAGCGGCCGTAGTCAGTCGTCTTATTTGGGTGGATCCCTCACGCTTGCGCTATCAGACAGTAGCACGAACAATATCCGAGCCACCGCGACAGGCATTTACAACCATACAAAAGTCGTACAGATCAAAACACTGACACGCCCCACCACGATGGCGCTATCGGTCACCCTCAATACCAGTAGCAGCTACCTCACCAATGGTGGCACCACAAATCAAGTAGCCATCAGCAATACAGGTACCACAAGCACAACTATCACGGGCATCATTCTCAGCTGGGATCCCCAGACGGCACCCAACACCATCACCCGTATTGACATCAACGGCACAGAGACTTGGATTGCGTCACCGAGCAATACGCCACACACAGCCGGCACTATTCTCACATTCGAGACGCCGTACACACTAACAACGGGAACATCCGGACTGCCGATGACACTGACGTTTGATCAAGACATGTCAGGAAAAATTATCAGCTTGGTCCTACAACTCGATGACGGCTCTTCACGGTCCATCACCTACACACCCAATACAACAGAAGCCTCATTCCTAACCGTAGACGTCAGTGGGGCAAGCATCACAGGCAAAAAGAAAAAAGATATCAAAGACATCATACTGACCAACACCCACGACTCGGAGAGCCTGTCGATCACACAGGTCCAGACAACCTGGATCTACAATGACCCCGCCGAACAAATCAAACGCATCAAGTTTGACAACAGCACAGAGTGGAGTGGCAACGAAGAATCCGGAGAAACACAAACCTTAAAGGCAGCACAAACACTGTCTCCAGGCAGCAGTGACACATTAGACATACAGTTTTCAGGAGACATCTCTTATTCATTGGTTGAGATAACATTTACACTGTCCGATGGCAGCACCAAAACCGGCTTTGTAGATTTCAGAATCAATCAAGCAGAATCACTATCCGTCGATACCAATAGCGCCAGCATCAATGGCAACAAGCTTGAAAACATTGTCCTGCAAAACACCCATGACGACGCCAAGATATGGGTAGACAGCATGTCTATTTCGGTATCTCCCAATAGCGCACAAACAGTCGAAAACATCGTGCTCAATAGCAGCAGTATTTTCGGACCCAGCAATGACCCCGACGATCTCGACACAGACTTGGCCGTGACACGCACAGAAATCACCCCCTCAGAAATGACACAAGACATCACGTTTTCTAATCTATCTGCTGAACAAGACTTCAGCATTACCTACACCATGCGTGACGGCAGCAGCAAAACAGTCACCAGAAATTTCGCAAGCGACGGACCCGCATCAGGATCCCTGTCTGGCAGCACCTACAATGTGATCGTCAACGACAATCTAGATGATGTCGAAAATTTTGCAGTATCCAAAAATGGAAGCACCCCCGTTAGTTTCCAAAAAATGGTGGTTTCTTGGGACCCCATTGGTTCTCTCAAACTCAAAGAAATAGACATTGATGGCACACGGCTATTCAGCAATTCTGGGGGTGTATCTTCCGGAACAGAAGTCACCCTCAGTAGCGAAAAATCTCTGACCAGCGCAGACACCCTCATCGATCTTACCTTTCGAAATGACAGTGCGGCAGATCGCGATATCACCCTTGAATTCATTTTGTCAGATGGATCAAGAAAAGCCTTCACCGCGTTTCTCAACCCCGGAAACAGTACAATCTGGGCCGCAGCTGACCCCTTTGAAACCGACCAAGGCGTCAGCGGCGGATCTGGTTTCGCAAGCAACTGGAATATTTCGGACAGCAGCAACAACACCTTTAAGAGTGGCAACAATTCCTATTCAGGAGACCAACATATGCGCCTCAGACAACAAAACACTGCCAGCCGCACACTCACCAACGCCGCCACCAAATCCAGTCAAAAAGTAAGCTACACCATCCAACTCAAAAGTTACGACAGTGGCGAATCCGCTTATCTTGAAACACGTATAGGGAACGGCGCGTGGACCACCATACGAACAATCCCTCGTGATACACTCAGCAACAATACGTTTTACAAATTCACAGATACGATGCCCATGACCCTCGGTCAAAAATTCGATATACGCTTCCGAGGCAATGCCAGCAACAGCAATGAAGGGGTTTATATCGATGATCTCTATTTTGCAAAATAAATTATCAAGAACGATGCCCACATGGAAAAAACAACGTGGGGTCACGATGATCGAACTTATCATTAGTGTCTCTATCATCGCCATTCTGGCGACACTACTCCACCCTATCCTGACAGCTGGCATGAACACATGGCGCAGCATCGAAGACACTACGACGCTCACCAGCGAAGCCCATGCGGTATTGCTGTATCTCAGGCCTTTGTTGGCAAATGATGGTAGCCTCACCATTGCAAACGCCAACGACATGGCCTTCACGTCATCTGGAAACAGCTACAGCTTGAGTACCATTCCCGATGGCAGCACAGACCGATTGGTACTCGCACGCAACGCAGGCACACCCCAAACCCTGGCCAAATCACTGGCCACACTCACCAGCCCCGCTGGTCCAGGGCTGGCGTTGGCCTACTACAACAATGTTGGGGAACTCACCAGCACCCCAAACCAAGTCCGAACGATCGACATGACACTGTCACTACAAGGCAAAACAAAGGTCCATCGGTTTCAGTCTTGGGTGGTGGTAGAGGCTGAGACCCTTTCGCTAAAACCATGACTTTCGCCTTCAATACAGAGATGTCCCAAGAGATCTCTGTTGTGACGCCTTATTTTTAGCCCTATACTGGGCCAACTATGCATCTGCCTTTCAGCCCCCAATTCAAAAAAGCGAAATACCGCATCGGAATCATTATTCGAGACCGTCGCATCGTGATCACAAAAGTACAAGTAGGCCAAAACCACACCGAAATAGTGAGTGTCAAACACCACCGCTTTTCACGCGATCTCAGCCGTTTTCGGCAACTCGATCACTGTCTCGGCACCATGCCGTCAGGTTTCTTTCGCAATAGCAGCATCCACCTTTGCGTCCCTTTTCGCCAATTCACCAGTCAGCGCGTCTCACTGCCCAAAGTATCCAAGACCGATAAGCTATTGGCACTCAAACAATTGGTGGATCGCAAATATGAAGTTTGGGACTACGAAGAATTCGACCGTTCCGAACAAACAAAAACACCAACGACCAACATCACACTCCACAAACTCAAACGTTCCGCACTGGAAGCCTATTTGATCATCTTCCAAAAACACACCGATCATGTCGACACGGTGACCACAGAGCAAGTCCTCATGCGTCGTTTATTTGACACCCATTTGGTCAAAAAAATACCCAATCCATTTCTCTTAATAGACCTCAGTTTTCGATATCTCAAAATTTATGTCTTTATTGACCACAAAATCACGTACACACGCGTGCTGCCTTTGGGTATGGAAACAGCTATTCTATTATTGGTCAGAACCTATCAATACAACGAT
>JAGYJO010000339.1 GCA_018402095.1 bacterium | reverse complement strand
CCGAGTCAGCATGTGATGAATAAGCTGCAAACGGCTATTTCTGCGCTTTATGCTTATGATGAGACGCCTGATACCACGGACCCTTACGAAAATGTTATTAAAAGCTTGTCTCTGATCGCTAAATTACCTTTGGTGATTGCTTATGGCTATCTGAAAGCCTATAAACCGCAGGCTAAATTAGTGACGCCGCCATCTACAATGTCTATTGCGGAGTCTTTTCTGTATGTTCTTTATGAAGGGGCGACGCCAAACCCTTTTGATGTATATGTTTTGGATTTGTGTTTGGTTTTACACGCTGAGCACGGTGGTGGGAATAACTCTACATTTGCAACACGCGTTGTTACATCGAGTGAATCGGATCTTTATTCTGCCTTAGCTGCGGCTGTTGGTAGTTTGAAAGGTCCTTTGCACGGTTCTGCAAATAAAAAAGTGATGGAGATGATGTCTGATATTATGGCGCATGTTCCTGACTTTAAAGATATGGCGGCGTTGCGGGAGTATCTTTTAAAGATTCTTAAAAAAGAGACTTTTGATAAAAATGGTAAATTGTATGGGTTGGGTCATGCTGTTTATACCAAATCTGATCCAAGATCCTTGGCTTTGATTGCTTACGCGAGTCGCTTGGCGGGTGAGAAATCACGCCAATCAGAGTTGGACTTGTATTTTGCTATTGCAGAAATGGCGCCGGTGTTATTTCAAGAGATTAAAGGTAATGACAAAGTGATTGCGCCTAATATCGATTTCTTTTCTGGTTTTGTATATGATTGTTTGGGTATTCCTGAACCTTTGTATACCCCTATTTTTGGGTTGGCTAGATCTGCTGGTTGGTGCACGCATCGCATAGAGGAATTGGTTTCGGCAAAGCGCATTATTCGTCCTGCTTATAAGTATATAGACGCCTAATACAGAGGTATCTGTCAGTAGGTTTGAGACGATTAAAAAAAAGGGGGTCCCGAAAGGGACCTCTTTTTTTATGTATTTTGGTGATCTGTTTATTGCGTTATAGTGGGGCATCTAGCTTGTGGAGGCGATCCGCATGTCTTCCTCCTTCGTAGCTTGTTTTTTGCCAGGTCTGAATGTAGCTCATTGCATCTGCTACGCTTGTTGTTCTACCTCCAAGACACAGTATATTTGCATTGTTGTGCGCCTTGGCCATTTCGGCTGTGAATGTGCTGTGTATCAGTGCTGCTCGTATGCCTGGATAGCGATTGGCTTTGATGCTGATGCCGATGCCTGTCCCGCATATTAGGATGCCAACGCTATAGGGTGTGGATAGTACTTCTTTTGCGAGTGTCG
>JAGYJO010000338.1 GCA_018402095.1 bacterium | reverse complement strand
TCTTGCCTCCTCTCTCCTCTGTCACATGCCCTGCCGATGATCCATCTCTGCCAAATGACAGCATTGATGTAGTAGCCACGGACGTTGTTGAAATGGTAGCATTGTAAATTATCATGACCACTTTCTGCAGATGGACCCTTCTGGCCCTGACTCTTTGGTTGTCGTCTTTTTCGATGGTGAGTCTGTGCTATCCGAGATGTAACGGCTTTCATGTAGACGTTGTGATCTCTCATGCTCTAGAATTTTATCGATGCATGCGTTAGATCATTTATCACGTGGAGTATGACCTAGATTTATGTAGACGTGGAGAGTGTAATAGCTCCGACGAAATAATCATCAGACAGGCATACATCCAAAAAGACGACAAACCAAATGCTACGAAACAAACCGTACGGAGAATGAGAGATACGTCCAATCCAATCTACTTCATCCATATTGGTAAGGCGGGTGGCTCATCCATAGACAACATGTTCAAGAAATATGGTCAAGCCAAAAAGATTAGGAAGAAATATTGGGGCTTCAATCACTTTGACTGGTCTTTCATAGAAACGGATCATGTTGCCAAGATGTATGACTCAAAATTAATGAATCGGACGGCTGATCTTTCTTTCCTTCCACACCGTCATGTTGGTAACGCACACAATTCAAAATCTACGAAACGAGAATATGACAATTTGGATGTAGAGCGAACTGCTGATGTTCGTGATGATCGTCATGAGAAGATGCTCTATTTAACAACTTTGAAAAGAGCACGGGAAAATTTGGATGTAGGCCATACTGCTGATGTGATCACTTTCCTTCGACATCCTGTATCACGGTCTATATCACAATTTTACTATGGCAAAACGTTGCCTTGGGCCAAAAAGTCAAATCAGTCGTTTGTGAATCAAACAATAGAAGAATACATACACGATTTAAACAAAACTTGGTTTCAGCCTTTGAATGATGGAGAAGGTGCGGTTGACTTTCTAGCAGGTATATTTCATTCTGGTGGTTGGGTCAAAACTGATGAGATAGATTCAGAATCCAAGGAATATCTGAGACGGAATAAAACAGCTGCTTGTATAATTGCGGCTAATAGATTAGAGCAAACTGTGTGGTTTGGATTATTAGAAGATATAGAACGAAGTATGAAACTCTTACAAATTTCATTGGGTTTAGAACGCACTCCTTCTCTTCCAAAAAGAAACAGCGCAGCACGTCGCCCGTATCCAATTCCCTCTGAGATTACGTTGGAAATCGAAAGTTATCTACCGAAAGATATGTGGTTATATGAATACGCAAAACGGTTATTTGAGGCAAGGTGGAA
>JAGYJO010000337.1 GCA_018402095.1 bacterium | reverse complement strand
TAGCTTTGGGTATGTCGAATTGGTATACACACTCCAAAACAATATGCCTATTGTGGCTATCCAAAACAAAAGTGGCAACTTTGTTTTACCAGATTTAGGCTCTGTCACGGTCGCCATTCCAGACACGCTACCTGATGATCTTCGATTGGTCATCACAGACACAGACTCACCACAAGGCTACCCTATCGCAAGTTTCACATGGATCATCGCATACAAAGAACAAGGTTATAGGAAGCGAACAAAAGAACAAGCACAAGCACTCAAAAACCTATTAAATTGGACCATTACCGACGGCCAAGGCTATGCCATTCCCCTTGGATATGCCCCTCTTTCTGAAAAAACGGTTAAGCAAGCAAAAAAACTAATCAGTGAGCTGACTTACGAAGGAACTATACTCTAAAAATAACGGCTGAACGTCATCAAAAAGGACCCGGTGAACTCGCCTCCAAATGACCAGACTGTAACTATTAACATTTATACCAATCGGTGTCGGGGGATTGAGCCTCAATTGAGATTAGCCTACGACCACACCAGTGAGAATTCAGTCTAATGCCACGAGTCGCATAGACCATCCCGATACAAATGAACCCGAAAGTAAGCGCACCAAGAACCCCATACTAGCCAGCTAAAAAAAGTCAGTATTTTTTCCAATTCCAGGGTAAAAGTTGTTCAAGATCCTGAGGTGTTTTGCAATGAGGCATTCGAGAGAGGATATCTGCGTAGTACGCCATAGGGTCCAATCCGTGTTGCCTTGCCGTGAGAATGAGGGAAAAGTGAACGGCCAAAGAATCGGCACCTTTGGGCGTGCAGGAAAAAAGAAAGTTCTTCCTGGCAATCACAAAGGGCTTGATGTCGCGTTCAGTGGCATTGTTGTCGATCTCCACGCGGCCATCCGAAAGGAATGTTTGTAGTCCATCCCAATGATTTAGCACATATGCAATGGCCTTCCCGATCGGAGATTGGGGAAGTACACGCGCCTTGTTGTCGATCAGCCAGTCATACAAATCGGCCACAATGGGGCGGCTCTTTTCCTGACGCAATGCGTGACGCGCCTCGTTCGACAAGTTGTTCTCACTGGCCTGGCGTTCAACTTTGTAGAGATCTCCAATCAGGATGAGCGCCGCTTTTGCTAGAGAGGGTTTCCCTTTTGGCGATAGCTTCACAATCTCTTCGAATTTACGACGCGCATGGGCGTAACAATAGCTGAGGGTAATCCCTTCTTGTTTTCCGATTTTGTTGAATACTGGACTGGCGTCACAAAGCAGGATCCCTTTGAACCCGAAAAATGCAGTTGAGATTTAAAAATGGGCTTT
>JAGYJO010000336.1 GCA_018402095.1 bacterium | reverse complement strand
CGATTATGCGAAACAAGTGGCGATATATGCGGTGTATGGCATGCTCCAAAAAGGCATTTTCAATGAAGAGGGTGAATTTGCGATAGATACCACGCGAATCGAAGTGGGGCCTTTGCTCAAAGTTGCAGCAGAACAAGCTCTCCAAACGATGATAAAAGAGTCTATTAAAGGCTTTATTACGGGTCTTTTAAGTGTGGTCTTTCGTGCCTTGGATGCCATGTTTCCTGGATTGGGATTCCTCGTCGAACTAATCGTCAATATGTACATCAACGCCTTCCTCAGCGATGTCTCCCGAGGGGAATGGGTGAGCAATATCAATGCCACACCGATGCGTCCCATACGCCTCTATGACGATGCCGGACAGGAAATCCGTATTCGCTATGTAGCGGCAGCGATGGCGCCGGTAGCACCCGTGTATCGCACAGAAACCTACGAAGAAACTGGCTGGAATTCTGAAAAAGAGCGTTACGAAAAAATCAAAAAAACACGGCAAGTGCGTGAGGAATATGATTTCGCAGCGGAATCCGACAACTACAGCCGCATCGCTGCGCTGGAATACACCGGCCCCAACGGTCCCGAAACGGTCAAGTATAGCTACGATGAAAACGGGGTTCTCATTGCGGTAGATCACAGTGACGGGCGCAAAGAAAACTACGGCTACACCTACTATGGCCCGTCCACGGATGGGAATAAAACAACATGGCCTGGTCAAACCATTTCTTTTGACAGCGAAAAAGGGAAAGCCGCGAAGTATGACAATGCCGGATTGCTGCTGAGCAACATCACATCGGAAAAAGGCACTCAGCTGAATCTGGGCTACAGCTACGCACAGGGCAGTGTCTTGCGTGATGATCTGACGGGTGACGAAGACGCGCGGATGAGCGGCTTCGTGGTCACCAAACGCGAGGTCACCGGCAAAAAAGACGCCCAAACCCCACTGACCCAGCGTTGGCAGTACGAGGGCTACGAAAAGCTCAACATCTACAGCATCCTACGTGCGAAATCGGGTACCTCTGAAAAAGCAAACCGCAGCGGCTTTTTCCCTGAAATCCGAGTCTTGGACCCCAAAGGACAGGAAACTGTCAGCCGTTTTGAGCAAGGGCTTCCGGTGGAGACCCACAATGTGTTGGGGCATCGGAACTACCAGACATGGGACTTTGAAAACCGCCGCCCCTTGAAAGTCCTGAAAGACACCAAAGGTTTCCAGCAGGTGACGACCTACAAATCCTATGATGACTACGGCTACCCCACCGAGATCGAAGACGGTGGCACACAAACGGCGACCCAAACGCTACACCGAGAATACGAACGTAGTGCGCT
>JAGYJO010000335.1 GCA_018402095.1 bacterium | reverse complement strand
GGTCATTTCAACAAGTCCTCGGGTCAAAAGTGCTGCCTTCGCATTGGTACCCAAAGACAAACCATCAGCAAGTCCTGCCGTGATGGCCAAATAATTTTTGAGAATCCCGCCCCAGGCCACACCCACACGATCTATAGAAAAATACACACGGAAGTAGGGACGCGTCACCAGCTTTGCAAACATTTTGGCGGTGTCTTCATCCGTACAGCCCACCACAGCGGCGCAGGGCTTTTGTTGTGCCACTTCCATCGCCAAGTTGGGGCCAGACAAAACAGCAACGGGAGTGGGTCTATCCGTCGCTTTCAAGGCTTCTTCGATATGGCGACAGAGTGTCCAAGACGGTGGCCCCACAACGCCTTTGGAAAGACAAAGAATAGGGGCTTCAATTTTGTAAGATAAAAAGAGATCCAATGTATCTGTAAACTTGGTTGGCACACAGTAAAAAATAGCGGACACCCCGGACAAAACAGCGGCCATGTCTTCGAAGGCCGTCATCGTCGGTAAAGAGATCCCCGGTAATGCAATGGTATTTTCGCGAGTGGTATTGAAAAGAGGGACATACTCAGGTCGATGAACCCACATTTTGACATGACGGCCATTCTCCGCACACATCTTGGCAACAGTGGTCGCCCAAGCCCCACAGCCAATCACCGCTATCATGGCTATATCTTGTTTTCTGTACCGTTGAGCAAACGAACAATGTTTGTACGGTGTTTGTAGACAATATACAGACCCACAATGCCGGTAAACATCCAGTATTCTTTGGGATATCCAAACCCCCACATCAAGAAAGGTAGCAAGACGCTACTCACAATCGACACAGGGGAGACATAGCGGGTAATCAAAATAACGGTGACCCCAAGGGTAAACACAATACCAAACACCTGAGGACTCAAGGCTAAAATAACACCAAGCCCCGTCGCAACACCTTTACCGCCTTTGAATTTCACAAACGGCGAAAAGGTATGACCGAGAATAGCCAAACCACCTACAAGCACGTGTAGCAAGGGCTGCTCACCCATACTCGGCAAGATCGTGGTCCCGTGAAGAATATAGGGAGCCGCCTGCGTGAGTGCCATTTGAGTAGGAATAAACCCTTTTAAGGCATCTAAAAAAAAGACAAAAACAGCAGTGGGCAACCCCAAAGACCGATACACATTGGTCGCACCTAGATTACCAGATCCCGTTTTGAGAAGATCCACACCACGAAATCTGGCAATCAATAACGAAAACGGAATAGATCCCAACAAATAGGCAAAAACAAAAAATAAAAGAAGCGATAAAGTCACCTGCATCGATTAACGGTTTTCGCTGTTTTCTGTCA
>JAGYJO010000334.1 GCA_018402095.1 bacterium | reverse complement strand
CAAAATACCACGCTTCAATTTTGAGAAATTCCCCCAAACAGAGCCTATTTTAGGTACCGCTATGAAATCTGTTGGTGAAGCAATGTCTATAGGTCGTACCTTCAAAGAATCTTTTCAAAAAGCATTGCGCTCTCTAGAGTCCAAACGATTTGGATTTGGTTTTGACGGAAAAGACACCGATATGTCAGATGAAATGCTGATCCCAAAATTGGTCACACCCAATCCAGACCGTGTCTTTTTCATCCAAACAGCCTTGAGACAAGGGATGTCGGTTGAGCAAATCCATGATTACACGAAAATTGATGTTTGGTTTTTGTACCAAATGAAACAATTGGTGGACTTTGCAGCAGACTTCACACCCACCCCAGAGTCTCTTTTACAGGCCAAGCAATGGGGCTTTTCAGATATACAGTTGGCGTACTTGAGTCAGTCCACAGAGGCCAAAATCAGGGCTATGCGTGAGGCGGCAAATATCCGCCCTACTTACAAACTGGTAGACACATGTGCGGCAGAATTTGAATCCTATACACCCTATTTTTACTCCACCTATGAAGATGAAGATGAATCCCGCATCACAGACCGTAAGAAGGTGATGATTCTGGGTGGTGGGCCAAACCGAATTGGACAAGGGATTGAATTCGACTATTGCTGTGTACATGCCTCTTTTTCTGCAAGAGAAGAAGGCTATGAAAGCATCATGGTCAATTCCAACCCAGAAACAGTTTCAACGGATTTTGATATTTCCGACAAACTGTATTTTGAGCCGCTCACCTTTGAAGATGTTCTCAATATCTATGAGCGTGAACAGCCGATCGGTGTCATCGTGCAGTTTGGTGGGCAAACACCGCTAAACCTCTGTGTGGCCTTGGAAAAAGCCGGTGTACGTGTTTTGGGAACGTCCTCTAAGAGCATTGATATTGCCGAAGACAGAGAAAAGTTCCAAGCGGTTATCGACAAAACAAAGCTTTTACAGCCCAACAACGGAACTGTATCTGATCCTAGCAACGCCATTGCGGTGGCTGGTAAAATTGGCTATCCGGTGTTGGTTCGTCCTTCCTATGTTTTGGGTGGGGCTTCTATGGAAATCGTGTATGACGACGCCGAACTCAACGCCTATTTGGCCAAACAACAAGTAGAAATCAGTGTTGAAAAGCCTTTGTTGTTGGATCAGTATTTGGAAGACGCCGTTGAGGTGGATGTCGATGGGCTTTCTGACGGAAAAACAGTTATTGTAGCTGGTATCATGGAGCATATTGAGGAAGCGGGTGTTCACTCTGGTGACTCTGCATGTGCACTCCCTCCCTACTCACTCTCAGCAGAGATTAT
>JAGYJO010000333.1 GCA_018402095.1 bacterium | reverse complement strand
GCCATCCATAAAGTTGAATAAATTGAGTATCCAAACCACCGCGATGATGGCCAATCCATGCCCGATGATCCCGAAGGAAATAGGGATCCCAAAAAATATCAATGTGGGTAAGCCGCCGGTGGTATAAACGAGTAGGGTAGCCGCTAAAAAATGTGCGAGTAGCCGCCACTTTGGTGTGACATGGCCCCTGTCATCCCAAAACCCAATACAGGCAATCAGTCCGCCCGCGAGGATGAACCCAAGGCTTGTGGGCCAATCTATCTGGCCCCAAAAGCTTAGGCCCAATAGACTGACTAAAAATGTGATCACGATAGCCAGTCCGCCCCCACGTGGGGTGGGGATGGTGTGTGAGCTACGCTCATTGGGGATGTCCATGATTTGTTTGCGTAGGGCGTAGTGGCGGATGATGTAGGTGAGTAGGGCGCTGGACAGGACGGTGAGGGTTAAAAATAGGAGGTGGGTTTTCATTGGGGGGTATTATGGCATGCTGATATTGTGGCGACCAAAAAAAATATCACAATGACTGTTTAATTTTTGCCAACTGTTCCGCCATGGTGACAGGTGGCGTCCATCCCAATGTCTCCTTGGTGTGTTGGATATCTACCTGCAAGGAGCCACAAAGTCGGGAAATAACGTCTTCTTTGCCGACGATTTTGGCCCAGGCCCGTAGCCATGATTCTGGAATAGGCAATAGCCATGTTTTTTTGCCCATGGCTTGCGCCATTTTTTGTAAGAGTTCTGTTGTCGAGACATCGGCATCGTCGCTTACCATGAATGTTTGATTTGCGGCTTTGGGATGGTCGATGCATGTGATGATTAGGTCGACGAGATTGTCTAGCGCGACGAGGCTGCGTTTGTTGTGGATAGCGCCGAGGGGGAGGGGGATCCCTTTTTGAATGGCCCGAAGCATGGCCAAGAAATTGGCTTTCACACCGGGACCATAAATCAATGGCGGGCGAATGATGACGATTTCCAATCCTGTTTCTTGAGACAACTTTTTGAGACCTTCTTCAGCCTCGTATTTTGAGATGGCATAAGGGTCTGTGGGGTGGGGCGTGTCCGTAGCCTGGTAGGGGCTTTTTTTTGTTGTCTCTTCGCCATTGACCTTGATAGAGCTCATATAAATGAATCGTTTTACACCGAACTTTTCCGCCTGATGGGCCAGATTAAGTGTTCCGAATGTATTGATATTCCGAAAAGCGGTTAGGGGGTCGGAATTGGTCTCGTTCATAACATGGACACGGGCGGCTGTGTGAATGATCGTATGAATATTGGGGTGCTTTTTGAAAAGATCCGTGTAGTTTGTATCTTTTTCAAGGAGTCCTTGCT
>JAGYJO010000332.1 GCA_018402095.1 bacterium | reverse complement strand
AGCCCATCCCCCCTCCCCCATATTGATCATACTCTCCCTCCTATTGTAGACTGTCACGCCTGTAAACACCGCTTATTTAGGAGACAAAAACGTGCAACAACCCAGCGATGTGGCGGCGTCACATACCGACACTGCCGATGTGAGCTACGGTATTGAACTCAACCGATGCCTCGATGCCCTGAAATATATTCTCCGCTACCGTGGACCCGACCACGCAAAATCTCTGGTACATAGCCTCAATGGCTATCTCCAAAGCCAGGGAGTTCCTCCCCAGACTGTTACCCAGTCCCCTTATATCAACACATTACCCAGTAGCTATGACAGCATGTATCCCGGAGATCTCGTCCACGAAGAGCAACTCGGAAATCTCCTCAGATGGAATGCGATGGCTATGGTTGTCAAAGCCAACAAGGTAAATGATGGACTCGGCGGACATATCTCTACCTACGCTTCTAGCGCAACGCTCTATGAAGTGGGTTTTAACCATTTTTATAAAGGAAACCAGGGTAGCCGAAAAGCCGATCAAATCTATTTTCAAGGCCACGCATCTCCAGGGAACTATGCACGTAGCTTTCTAGAAGGGCGTTTCAGTTACGACCAACTCAGTCACTTCAGACAAGAACTCGCCCCAACAGGCGGACTCTCCTCCTATCCACACCCTTACCTCATGCCCGATTATTGGCAATTCCCAACGGTATCGATGGGACTTGGGCCTGTCATGTCGATTTACCAAGCCCGGTTCAACAAATATCTCCAAAACAGAAGCCTTCTCGATCACGACCCCCATGTTTGGTGCTATATCGGTGATGGTGAGTGTGACGAACCCGAAACATTGGGGGCCTTGTCCATCGCAGCCCGTGAATCTCTTGATAACCTAACCTTTGTGATCAACTGTAATCTACAGCGTTTGGATGGTCCGGTACGTGGCAACAGCAAAATCATTCAAGAGCTCGAATCTATTTTCAATGGTGCCGGATGGAACGTCATCAAGGTGGTTTGGAGCTCAGACTGGGATCCGTTGTTGGCGTCAGAACACAGAGACCTCCTCATCCAACGTATGAATGAAGTGGTCGACGGCGAATTCCAAAAATACTGCGTCGAACCCGGCAGCTATATGCGCAAACATTTCTTTGGCAAATACCCAGAGCTACTCTCTCTGGTCGAATCCTACACCGATGAAGACCTCGTCAAACTCCGTCGTGGTGGCCATGACTCCAAAAAAGTCTACGCCGCTTATCACGCGGCATTGGCGCACAAAGGACAACCCACTGTGATCTTGGTGAAAACCGTTAAAGGCTACGGACTGGGAACCGCAGCCGAAGGCAAAAATATCTCTCAC
>JAGYJO010000331.1 GCA_018402095.1 bacterium | reverse complement strand
CTGTTTTATGATGGTGTTTTTTTAAAGGGTTTCACCCTTTGGATCCCGTTGATGAGAACAGCCCTTTACTACGAAAAAACAGGCCCTTGGCAAGACGTCGTCCAGTTTGGCTCACAACCCCTGCGAGACATGGGCGCTCATGATGTGCGGATTCGTCCCCTGTATTCGCCTATAAACCCTTCTGATTTCAACATGATGGAAGGGTCCTACGCGCATCAACCAGAGCCGCCGGTTATTCTAGGGCGTGAGGGGGTGGGACAGGTGCTTGAGATCGGAGATGCTGTACATGATATCGCTGTCGGAGACTATGTTATTTCGATTGCGCCACACCCTGAGTCTGGGTTTTGGTGCTCAGAAATGATATTGGCCGAGGATACCCTCATGGTCGTCCCTGTTGGCTGTGATCTCAAACAAGCGGCGATGATGACGATTAACCCGCTTACCGCTTGGGTCATGCTCACAACCTATTTGGGTCGTGAGTTTCAACCAGGAGAGGCTGTCATCCAAAACGCTGCGAATAGTGGGGTGGGGATTGCGCTGGGCCAATTGGCCCAATGGCGGGGCATTCCCGTGTCTCATATTGTGCGTAGTGCTGACTCTGAAACACAGTTGCGGGGCCTGGGGTTTGACCAGGTCTATAGGGAGACGGCGCTTCAAGAGGGGACTTTGCGACGCTTGGGCAAAGAGCAGTCTTTTGTATTGGGGCTTAATGGTGTTGGCGGAGACAATGCGGCGTTGATGTCCAAATGCCTGGCGAAAGATGGGCTGTGTCTGACCTATGGGGCCATGAGCCGTGCGCCATTGATACTTTCAAACGCACTTTTGATTTACAAAAATATTCGTTTTCAGGGATTTTTGCGCTCAGATTGGGTGGCCAAGACGCCACTAGAAACGGTACGTGCGCAGTATCGTATTTTGTTTGAGGCGATGATGGCGGGTGTATTGCATGTGCCGATTCATGCGGTGTTTCCAATGGTGGGTTTTCGAGAGGCGTTGACGTGTGCGTCTCAGTCAGGTCGTGTTGGGAAAGTTCTTTTCACGCTTTGAGCGTGAAACCAGGAAGAAGGATTTTATGAACCTTGAAAAGTTAAAACAAGCAGAAGTCAGTTTTATGGAGCGCTATCCCGGCGGCTTCACCCATCCAGAGATGGTAGAGATCGGCAAAAAGCACAAAATGGACAAATTGGTGAGCTTTGCCCAAGAGTCGTTTGCGAAATCACAGTTTCAAGACCCTGTTGTATTGATAGATAATTTGGTGAAACTGACGACACGGTCGTCCATGGTCTCTGTTTTTGAGAAGCCCAAATTTAGAGATTATATCTATAGCTTGTCCGATATG
>JAGYJO010000330.1 GCA_018402095.1 bacterium | reverse complement strand
CAATAGCGCTACGGCTAGCCTCTCTTTCCGCCCAAGACTCTTCTTTGCGCAAGAACTGCACAGACTGCCGATCTGGACGCTTCATAGGCTCAAAAATAGTGGCCACCAAAATACGAACATCGGCTTTTTCTTGCCACTTCAAATAAGCGTCATATAGGTCTTCTGTGAATTGATTTGGCGTCTCCTGACCAATGTTACCCACCAAAATATGTTTTTGTAATTCGTATGCCTCAGATTTCCAAGAAGACAACTCTGTATAACTCGAAAACAATTTCAGCGTGTCGTTTTTTGTCTCTTGAAAACTTTCTAGTTTTTGAATTAACGCCAATCTATCTTCGGACGTAAAGTCACCACTAAGAACAGCCCTCTCCAATTCCCGTACAAACGCTTGAAACGATTTACCCAGAGGCCCAAGTAAGCCCAGACGATGATTATCCAGCTTTTTTTTCTCTGAAAGACCGTTGTACTGTACAAACTGAATAAGGCCCAAGCCACCGACAACAACACCTGTCGTGAGCAAGTAGTGCGTCGTCGTCAGGATTTGAAAGCAAAAATCAACCATATTCCACCAGTACTGCATGTTTATCCAAAACGGACTCTGAAGGGCAGCAATAGAATCGACTTGATCTGTCACTGTCTCTGTAACATCCGCTTCAGGCACAAGATAAACA
Source organism: bacterium (assembly GCA_018402095.1). Lineage (GTDB taxonomy): Bacteria > Margulisbacteria > Marinamargulisbacteria > SXXA01 > SXXA01 > M30B43. Next base: position 670 of record JAGYJO010000330.1, on the reverse strand, counting down.
GTCGTGCTATTGGCATTACCAGGTTTTATTTTTGCCATTTGTTCTTCAAGAGACGTTACGGCCTTACCCACTGTGGATGTAAATTCTTTCTTGTTATCGTCTATTTTTTGATTGGTAGCCACAAACCGGGTGTCCACACTAGTAGATAAAGCTGTAATGTTTTCTCTAAGAATCGTATCCGCCGACTCCCGTTCTTTTGTTTCAAGCGTTTGTGCCATAGCTGCATCGTGAAACCCATCGAGGAGGGCTTGTTGCAATGCCGTATTAATATGGGACAAATTGCCACTAAAGGTTTCGGAAAACCGCAGAAACGTCGCAGCCGTTTCACCCGAAAGAGTTTTGATCATTTCATGAAGAAAAACAAAGTGGTTATCTGAGCTATTACCAACCCTCAACAGCGTTCTATTGAGACCAGCGATTAGACTATAGGTCGCATTACCTAACGCATAAAGTTGCTGCTGATTTTGGGCATCTGTTTCAGACAGTTCATCCAAGCGCATCTCTGTTCTATTTTGAACGACACACATGGTTTTGTTGAGCGAATCCGTACGATTTCCTTGGACATATAATTGCGATTGCAAATTCACATCACCGTTTTCTCTCTGCGTCGTTTCTAATCCAAGTTGTTCAGCATAAGCATCAATCTGTCCTTGCAAATTGCTACCAATCG
>JAGYJO010000033.1 GCA_018402095.1 bacterium | reverse complement strand
CATACGACTGTGGCAATGCCGCAACTTTGACTTTTCCCCCATCCAAAACCGCGTCCATCTCTTTGCCAAGATTCCGAAAAGCCACTCTATCTTCGGCTCTGTCCCGATCCTCACCCAAGGTCACCAATGTCTCCACTTGATCCTCGTCAGACAATTCATCAAACTTTGAATTCAGGTCGCCATTTTTATCCAAATACGTGATCCGCGCATCATCTTTTTGTTGTTTTGAATCGCCGCCCTTCTTGTCCGCGACATCCAAGGTTGCCTGATCAATGCGATTCACATCAGAACCCCCCAGTTCCGTCTGAAGTTTTTCCAACGAAAACTGCTGCTTCCGAACACTTCCCAAGCCATCCTTGGAGGCCATTCCCGCCTGTGCTTGTGCCAAGGTTTGCCCACTAGCAGCGGCACGGCCTTCAGCACGGCCTTTTTGTATCCTATTGTTTTGGATAGCCGCAAACATCTGCTCAGGGGTACCACCCGCCACGCCCATTTTGGCCAATATGGCCAACTGACGTTTTTCGTTTGCCGTGAATTTCTCTTTTTCTATACCAACCGCCTGTTTCAGACCCTGAAACAGCGTATATCCCATGGCATCTTTCAAATTATCTCGACGATCCTTAGCCTGTTCAGAAAATGCTGTTTCAAAAACTTTGAGTTGATTACTCTTTTCTTCTAAGCCCAGCCTCCCATTTTCATCAAGAGTCTTACCCTTGCCATACAATTCAGCAACCTCTGATTTCAAGGCATTGTATTTATCCCTAATCTCTTCCTGTTTGACATCCTCAGGCAGTGCATCTTTACCTTTGTCTTTAGCTACGATGCCTTTGACCTCGGAGAGAGCCTTATCATCGCTCGCCCCAGAGGCAACAACACTCACCGCATTGGCTTTTTTAGCGAACTTTCCCAGATCCTCCGTACTCATACCTTCGAGACCTGCCTCAGCTTCTTCCATTCGCCTATCAGCCCGTTGCTTTACTTGGTCTTTAAAGAACCCCACAACAGCAGACTTAATAGCCTTCACCGGAGAGGCCACCATTTTGGACGCCAACTGAATCCTATCTTGCTGCAACTCTGTCAAAAGAGCGACGTTCGCTTGCATCAAAGAAATGCCCAAGAGGGAATTTTCCAAATTGTCCGTACTGGCCACCATCCCCCCATCACCGCTATCTACCTCTGAATCCCCTACCTCTGCATTCGTCTCAGACTCATCCGATACGAATGGGGAAAAGTCGTCACCATCCGCGGCACCAGCAACAAACAATGCGGCTTCTACGAGCGCCTCTGAAAAAACGGAATTAAATTTATTTATGAGATCGGCTCTTCCCTCAAGTGTAGAAGCTCTCTTCCCAAGAGCCTTAGTTTCTTTTGTGTTTTTTCCCTCAGCACCCCCTAGCGCTGCAGCCTCTTTTCTTTTATCATTGGCATTTTCTTTCATCTCTGACGCCACTAGACTTGCCGTCGCCATCAACGCACCAGAGGCACCCTCTATCACGTTCTGGACACCTCTATTATAAGCATCCGCCTGCTGTTTGAGGGCCTTGTAGGTAAAGTCAGCCTGTTTGACATCGGCCGCGGCAAATGTACTGATGATCTTCGTAATACCTTTGTACGATTTGCTAGAGCTCACATCCCCCACATCTTCAGCTGCGTCTGCCGTCGCATCTGCCAACGCCAAGGATATTTCTCGCATCAAAGTGATCTGCCGTTCTCGACGACGCGCGATCGTTTGCTGACGGTTCATCTCCGCCATACTGACACGCTGCTGCCCCCCTCGACCACGACTTATCTTTTGTTCTTTTACCTCTTTTTTCGATTCAGTTGGATCACCATTCTCATCCTCATCATAGGTCGCCATAGAAGAGTCAATATTGGGCTGACTTCCTTTGACAGACGTCATCAGATAGGAGCCAAAAGCAATCTTGGCACCAGCACCCAAAACCCTAGCTGCAGCAGAAAAGCGAGAGAAATTCCGTGCACTATTTGCAATACCCTGATAACCACCGCCACCATAAGTTGGTCTGAAAAAATTATATAGCGTAGGCACATTCGCAGCTGCAATTAACCCTATAGTTGAATATTCTATTGCTGCAGAAATTTGATTATTCTCATAGGCATTGTATGCCGTTGATCGCGAAGTTGCTTCTGCCAGCAAAGAGTCATAAGCCCCATTAAGTATAGAACTATTATAGCTATCCAAGATGCTCATCATCGTCCCAATAGGATCGGCAGAACTAGACACCCCAAACATAGCCCGAAACACATTTTGTTTTTGCTGATAGAGCGCCTGGTCAATCATGGCATAAAAAATACGCAACGACGTAATTTCAGTAATATTGTTATAGACTTCTGCGGCAAGTTCATAGTTCACCTGACGGAAGGTGAGCGTAGAAGAACCCACCTTTCCATTGGAATACTCCATGATACTATCCCCACCCACATTATTACCCCACGACCCCACGCCGCCGCCGTAGTCCGCCAGTTTCGCCAACTGCTGCTTTTCCAGAATATCCAAACGATCAAAACGCGACGCAGTATCCAATCCCTCGCTATCCGGAACATCCGTATTCACCGCAGCATTCAGCTCATCTTTATAGACTTTCTCATCCGCGCTTAAACCACGATTATAGTAATCCGAATAATTATCAGAGTAAGGACCCAACTCATATTTATAGAGTGCCTCAGCCGTTTGAACACCAATATCCGCTAGCGCAAGCAGTGCCGCATTGCCGTCATAAGCCAATTTCGCTGCAATAGCTGGAAAAGGAAATACAGTCGGAATAGGAATATTCAACCAACCCAAAGCACTAATAACGCCTTTTGCGATATTAAAATACAAATCTTTTTGAGCATCCACTTGCCGCCGGTCCTCTGCAACCATCATATTCATGGCTTGCATCCGTTGCTGGGAGTCTTGCTTATAGATACTCACCAGCTGTTGTTCGAAACCAACGGTACGTCCAATTTGCTCTCCCATGGCATTGGCTTTGTTAGCTTTCTGCACCCCAAACGCCTGGCTGATAACGTTTTCCATCGCATCACGTTGCGCCCGAAAAATACCAACCAAGGCATAGACAGACCCTTGCAGCATAGCCGTATCCGCCTCACGAGATCCCATGAGAAACCCATTCAGCACCAGAGAACCATTACCTTGGTCCATGATGAATTCCGTACGCTCGGTATTTCGTTCACCAGAAGCGGTTCCATCTGCCACACCGCCCACGTGTACGGGATCATTGACCTTCATATTGTAGGAGTCACGGGCCGTGAGGACTTTTGCGACCGTACGATTGGTATAATATTCCGTCTCACCCTCAGACCAAATATCCGTATTCGTTTGCGACTCAGCTGTCGCCAAAGCCCCCCCAGCTTTCGACGCAGCATTCTCTTGTCGCCCAAACGTATCCCCTTCTTGGATAAACCGCGTGGTGCCCGCTTCCTTACTCTCAACCTCAATTCCCAAATTTGTACCAGAATACGATATTTCCAAAACCGAGCTCACTGTATTACTCGTATTTCTGGAATAATAGTCTTCCCACAAAGGACCATAAGTGAGCATCCCCTCAGCTGTAGTAGATGCCAAACCCGCCACACCAAAAGCTACAGTGAGTGGATTCGAGAGAAAAGGGGTCCAAAATGGCGTTGCATACGCAACAGAATAGGCCAATGCGGTCACCTGCCCAACACTCAACCCCAAAACATGACCCAAGACCATACCCCCAACATCCAAAACAAGCTTGATACCCTTAGCAATAGTTCGTGCCGTTTCTTTCTGATAATTAATGCGTTGGTTCATCAAGTCCGTGGCCTGACTGGCCAAATTCGCCGAGGCACTCTGCACGGAACGCAAGGAAGATTCCTGTTTGGCCAACTCCGCACCTAGGGACATCAGTGCCACCGACCCTATTTGAGACGACGAAGACGATGACTTTTTGCCCCCAAAACTAGCCGCCACATCACGCTGGGTATCCTGCAAAGTTTGCTGGATCAATAGTGCAATGCCCACCATGTTTTGGAAATCTGCATTGTGTGCCGCCAGCTTGGCCATCTGATCCATATTGACCTGCACAAACTGACTCGTATCCCCATGCGCACCAAAAAGATCTCCCTCCAAACTCTCTGCATTCATATTAGCCGTAGACAAACCATACTGAGACGAGAAAGTCGGCGTCGTCGTCATTCGCGTCTTGATACTCTCGGCTTGCGTACGAATACCCTCCAAATAGGAGATATACTTCGATTTCGAGCCATCCGCACTCTCCATGACATTCCATATTGTTTGGCCAAAATTCATAGGACCTTCAGACGTTATCTCACTCTGAGAGGCCCCTTCCGACCACAGACGCACGCTCTCCGTCATCTCTATCGCATAGTTGCTATACGACACCATGTTATCGGCAGCCAACTTCGCCATTTTATTGGTTACTTCGACTTTTTCTGCAATACGTACCATTTGCAGGGCATTGGTCAGCTCATCTACGATAGCGGAAGGCAATGCCGTAAACATACTTTCACGACCATAATTATCTATTTTATATTGGGCCATTTGGAGCTGAGCCGAGTTATTGGAATCTACAAATTGGAATATCTGACTAGATACCTGCTGAATATAGTTATTGGATTTCTGGAGGAAATTATTCATGGCTCCCACCATTTTCCCTTTGTATTTATCCCCACTGGCCATGACCTGCTTCATATCACCCTTGGTGTCTTCGTCAAATCCAGACAGCCCGATTTCAGTGGCTTCATTGGCGACAAAGTCCAAATAGCTATTACCAATGTGATACAGCATCAAGATCGCATTGGTCAGGTTCCGTGTCATATTGATGTATTTGAGAAATTCTTCTTGTTTAATTTCGGCTGAATACAGTCGGTTATTCTGATCTGGGGGTGAATACGTATCATAGTGCAATGTAAAAAAAGAAAACTCCTCGTCGGAATAGAGATCTTTCATTTCCCCTGTGCCACGACCATCCGCATCCAAAATCTCTCTCTGCATAATGTCTTCAGTACCAAACCCAAAGAAGTCCTCCGCTCCATTGGAATAACGGGTCTTAGGCAGTGGAATATCGATGGTCGTTTTCAATTGTTCTTCCAACAACGCCATCAGCTCATTGATGCGTGAAATAATCGAATCTTCATCCGATCCCGTGACATCCAACGCCGTGACAAAGGCAGGGTCTATCTCTTGCAGTTTGTGAAACTCTCTATCATTGGCTTCAAACACCACATCAAAATTGAGGCTATCAAATCGACTGGGCGCAGAGTTTCCCGTCGCATCCAAGGCCAAGTCACCAGAGTCCATTTGTAAACGGACCACTACGTGACCCTTCTGATTGCCAGCAGCATCAGACATGTATCCACCAGAGATAAATACACGGTCACGAATCTCTTTTTTGGAATACCCGGCCTGCTCCATGAGATTCATCAAAAGAGACGCCTGCAACATGGCCAAATCTTCGCAATCCCCACCACCTTTGCTCATGGTTTCCGCTATGGATTGCCACCTGTCCTGCTCCGTACCATCCGGGTCATTGGGTTCTTTGATATAGTTGAAACGTGTCTGAACGAGCGAGAGACTTTTCTCCGCGATTTCCTGCAAAGAGCTCTGTGTTGTCAATTGCCCTGTACGCAACAGCTCGTCCGCCAACACCCGCACACCATCCGCCTGCGCATCGATCAGATGGAGACTACTCCGAAATTTTTGTTCATTTTCACTGATCCCCTGAGAAGCCAAGAGGTCATCACGCATCTCGGCAGCGACTTCCGCCATGGGCTCATGGCGCAACCCCATAAGCGATTTGACCTGTGTGATTTGGCGAATATCCGCGACAGACAATCCCATAGCCGTTTGCTGGACGGGCTGCAACGCCGCATTGAGCAACTTTTGGACGGCACGCACATCGGTAGCCGACATCCCCGCCCAGCACCCTTCAGACAAAAATCGACGGCAAGCGTCCTTGTCCCCAGGAGACAAAACCACCAAATTCCCAACAAATGACTCTAACTGTTTTTGCAGATACGATTCACCAAAAGGCGCCATATTTTCGAGGACACCTGTGGTAGCTGTCTCGCCGACAGCGGTTGTGTAGCCATGATATTGCTGGCCACTAGCAGCCGTCGCAGAAGAAGTCGTATCCGGTTTGACGAGTCGTAGGTCAGGGGAAAGTTGGGAAGCCCACACAGTAGATCACCTCTCTGGGAGACAAGAAAACACCTCAAAAAAGGTGTGTTTGTCTATAAATTTGGCAAAGTTAAAATACAGGTAAAGATGTCTATATAGGTCGCGTGATTTCACGCATGGAATTGTATCCATTTTTTAGGATATATACATCACAGGGAGTGCATTCCCAAATAGATACCGCTTGAAACACGCCTACAGTCTCTGATTACCCACAAATATACCCGTTCCAAAATGAAACCCGGTTTTCAAATTGCGCCAGGAGCGTATTCCCCATACGTGACTAGAGCAATTTGGAAAGCCCTGCGTACCCGGTTTCATTTTGGGATGGGTATATAGTCGAAAATCTATGATGAAACATGTTCATAGTTAGATTATTTATTCAGTGAGCTTGTGACAAAACGATACAGGCAAATACAACATCAAGGAGTTTTCATGGCTGGCATACAACGCATTGCACAAACACTAGGACAAGCTGGCAAAACCGCTGGACTAGGTAGAAACATCGTAAAAGGACTTTCAACGCTGCAACTGGGTTCAGAAACAAAAAAGCCAACGAGCCTCCCCGTAAATAGCCACACACTTCGCTCAAATCAAGCCTGGCTATTCAACACCCACAAGGTTAGCGGTCTCCAACTCACACAAACAGGCAATACGACCGCGACAACACGTCATTTTTCGACATTGTCAAAAACAACCTACGTTTCTCCCTACGAACTCGAAAAACCGCCGCTCAAAACCATTGTTCTCTACAACCCATCAGGACACGCCAACAACATGGCCTATAGAGAACTATCACGGGCATTCCCAAGCATACGTATTATTCAGACACAGGTACCAGGAAGACCTATTGTCAAAGGCATCTCAGCAGAAAATGTACTGCGTATTCCCGAAAAGTCATTTGGAAATATAGAGATTTTCAAATCTGAGCTTCAGAAGATGCCTGGCATGGCAGACGCAATCCAAAATGGCGACGTCGGATTTTATGCGATTTGGGCGCCATTGGCTGAAGATGAAAATGTTGCCAGAGAAATGCAAGCGCTAGGATTAACATGGATAGGGGCTTCACCAGAATCCATGGAACAACTAGGAAAAATCGAATACAAAACATTGTGCAAAGAGCAAGGGCTACCCACATCCCCATTCTTTGTCCTTCAGCCTGATAGCATTGAAAACATGACCACACAATTTCAAGGCGACTATGCCAATTCAGAACTAAGCGGACAAGCCGTGTTTATCAAAAGTGCTAGTGGTGGCGGTGGGCGTGGCACCAGAAAACTTATCGACACAACAAACAGAGATGCGGTATTTGAAGCCATCAATGCTGTGGCCAAAGAAGGTCGTGTGGATGATATCATATCGAAATGGCACTCAATTTTCGGGTGCCACTGTATCAAATCGAGCAGGGTGGATAGTTTTAACCAAGTTGCACCCTGGTGGACCAGGTGGTCTTCTTCAATGAAAAAACCAAAAAGTGCTAGAGTTCGGGTTTGGACACCGAAATCAGACGTTCATTCCCATGATACCTACACTTTAAATGAGAGAAAACATATTATTGCCCAGGAATCGGATATACCAGTCAGGGAACCAATGAAATTCTGTCGTCAAGAGAAGACGGTAAATGGGAATTCTATAACGATGAGTTAAATAAAACGAATCAAGTCGAACATAGGCCCTCTCCGATTTGGTCCAGAAAACTGTTCACGAAATCACCGTATCCATAAGAACAAGTCATCAGAGATCTTGCGGATATCCTGCAGCAACAACTGAAGCGTTAAAATTCAAAGAAGAGACGGGTGGGGTGGCACCATTTTCGCCTCGTAGCACCATCCGATTAGCCGTAATGGCACATTAACCTATGAACGGCATTTCGCATCGAGCAGGTGATCTGTGATATGCCTGGCGTCGATGTTGTCTACAAATACGTGAGTGTATTCCGATACAGTGCTGTTGGACGTGTCACATTAACCGCGGCTACGTGGGAAGATATATGTGAAAAACTGGTTAAGTTAAGTCAAAATCTTGTAATTATTGGACAAAACATTCCGCCTGATTACCTACTGTTTCTGAATGAATTCGCATCCCATCCAGACGTCCAAACATTTACACCCCGCGTTCAAGTTCTAAATTCCGCTTCCTACCGTTTTTGATCCCAGAAAAAGATACATAAAACTGATAGGCGATCTGACTAGAACAGCGGGAGCTACCGCATGGTCGAAGATTCTAGACAGGTTAGATGATGAGGGATGCCCGTCGAGGGTAATGGGGTTAAGACACTTTTTGTACCGGTGTATTAGACAAAAACCACGCAAGAAACGCTGGGTAAAAATACAGTAAAAAAGACCAACTCCGTACAGACATTTAACACTTCGAAGAACGGGAGGAGATCGCTATCGCATTAGAATCAGGAGGTCAAACGCAGTATGAGGCCTTCCTTGGACGCCATCGCAGGCACGATTAGTCGAGAATGTTCTCAGGAATCAACCGCCGTCGGCGGTCGACCGTACCGTCAGGCTATAGTCCGTAGTCAAAACGCCGAAAGAAATACAAACGAGACCGCCTAAAGTCAGAATCCACAAGACACTATGTCGCTGGCTGCAAATCGGCTGGACACGGAGCTCATTTTCAGGTCGTATTCGACTCGAAGGCGCTAGAAACGACCAACCATAGATATCTATCAGTAGGTTACCGATAGAGACCTTATTCCGCTTGCCTCCCACATTGCCCATCAACGCAGAAAAGAGGCTCTACCAAGCTAAACCTCTCAAATCCCCAATCGTCCCGTGAAAACCGTTGGTATTATTACACGTCGGGGAATTTGGACATTGACTGAAACCGACACCGCCGTTTCCAGACAAAGCAAGGTGCCATTTCTGTCATCGTTGAAAGGACCCACGCTTCGTGAAGGTCACAGTTGGCCTCCAAATCAGCACTCCAGCCACATACATCAGTTCCCTTATCCAGAGTCTCAGTCAGGCCTCAGCAGCACCTCGGAAGTCCATCACATTTGATAACGGCACAGAAAATGTTCTTCATGGAGCTATTAATCAAGTTCTAGGTACAAATTCGTTTTTGTCCAGCCCTATCGCCCAGCTGGAAAGGGTCTGTCGAACAAACTATTGGCCTCATCAGGCTTACTTATCCTAAAAAAACAGACTGGGACTTGGTCTCACCTTAAGATCTTGATATCATCCAATTTAATCTAAATCATCATTCAGAAAATGTCTTAACTTTTATCTCCTGCTGAAGCCTATGCTGTTGCCTTGCTGCTTGAAGGTGGAGCACTGGGATGTAACAAAACATTTGGCATTATGTCTCGAAACACCACCGGAACTTAGCCCATTACAAAAGGTGTTCGTTTTGCACAAGGCTCACTCTCAGACCTCATCGTCAATGGTTATGGGCCCAAAGGCGCATATCCAACTGAATCCAGGCAAAACTTTCAAAATATACGATCACTTGAATTAGCCGCACTTCCAGACGTCCAAACCATGTTCAGCGATTTTTTTTGGTGGTGGCGATTTAAACCAGTATTATACCGATCTCAAAGCCTGTGGAGGCACAAGGTGGGGGACTAAAAGTGTCTGGCCCAAGATGCCAGAAAAATTTCTAGCGAATCGCTGCTATGCTGCTATTTGTCGAACTATTATGGAGAAAATTGGTGCACTTGCGGATACGTTGGGTACGAAACAGGTGGGAGCACAGCAACAAGTCAGCGCAGAAAATCTTTTGATCTATCGTACTCTGTCGTAGGTTGTCCCAGCAATATGCGCAAATGCGCTCACGTTCTTTGGCTCAACTCGGTGGCCAAAACGACGCAAGCCCGCTTCATTTTACAAACCTATACCAAACATTCGAGAACAGTACAAAATTCCAGAGGGCAACAAAGTGCCATGGTTTCCAAGCCTCTTTCATCTTTCGGGCTCTATAGGAGATGTGGATGCAGTGGCGATATCTATGTTGTCTGTTGGTATCACACCTATCCCAAACTATCTGGACCACTATACAGACACATAAGGTTGGGTGAGCAGACAATTGGATGTTTTCAAACACATAGCGAAACACTCAGTGGATAAAAATCCAGGACAAACAAAAGAATGGACCGTCGAAAATATCTGGAAGAAACATAAGCCATTCGCAACGAGCAAAACAGATACGGGGAACAGGCCGAACCTATCATTGGCTCAGCTCACCATAGTCTCAATCATTAGAACAGGAATTTCAGCGGCTATTGCCCGACTACTGAAAAGCAATCGAAGGCTATCGTTATCTGGTTATCATGCCGCACCAGCCAGCATACCCACCACAATAACCATGAGCATCGTCGCTGAAGCACTAACCATGTCAGCGGAACAAAAAGAACAAGCCGAAAAACTGACTACCTATGCCAGCTATGTCTATGGTCTTTTGGGTAGATTTGAGATTTCAGCATTACCATCCACCACGCCAAACTGGAGTACATGGGCCGGTGGTACAGGTTCATCTGATCGTGTGTTTGCCACAGATATGGGAATAGATGAAAAGGATATAGAATCTGCAAAACGTATGGGAGAACAAGTCCTAGAGCTGGGTACAATCGTCACCCCGTACTCAGAATGGTCCATGCGCTTCGGTATGATTTGCTGGAAAGCAGGATTACACACAGCGGCAGACGTCAGAACCTATATCCAAACAGGGCAACAAATAGAAGCAACCATGGCCAACGGTGCTACTATCGGAATTTCAAAAGAGATTTTAGAGGGCCTACAAGCATGGGAAACTTTATTGCCACGTCCCTCATTAATAGAAAAGCTATTAGACAACTACGGAATGCCGGCCACCCGCACCGAAACACCAAGTCACTCAGGCACGACATTTAATCCATCAGATCTGAAAAAGAATATGCAAGAGGCCTATCCGGGCTACCCTGTATCCGATTCCGATGTCACCGTTGCCACCGCGTTCGGATCTATTGGAAAAGAACTCATTGCCGCAAAAGCAAGCGGAACAGACAGAACCGCGTTCATTAAAAACCCACTGCCGCTATATACCCCTATTGCAGAAGGTGTACAATTCACACATGAAGGATTGGCGATTTCATATCTGGGACGAGACACTGATACATCGACAGCTATGACAACCCTCACCTTTGGCATAGGAGAAAACACATTCACAACAACCGTTCTTGATAAAAAATTAGCACAAACGCTGGGTATCAAAGAAATAACGGCCGCTGTCAAAGCAGATCCAAGCAATCCTTTGGAATTGGGCATTTCTATGCCAGGCAAAATCACAGACTGTCATATCAAGGAAGGCGATGTTCTTTCCTTGAAAAATGGCCGTGTGCAATTGATTGGTGTTGAGGCGATGAAAATGCAAAATATGCTCACATTGGACCCTGAAACCTTTGTTCCTATGTTGATAAAATCAGGTGTTATTTCTGATACAGAGACTATCGGCGCACTGACTGTCAAAAGTGTCTCTGTCAAAGCCGGTGATACGGTTGAGTTAAATGACAGGTATATCGTTTTGGAATATCAAAAATAAGCGCATTTTGTCTTAAAAAAGGGGAGATTCTTTCAGAAAAAGCCTGCTTGCCGAAGGCGAGCAGGCGCTATCTCTTCGGGGACTTTGCCCATTTGGGAAACGATTATGATAGACGGTATCACACACCAAAAAACATCAATGTTTTTTATTCACAGAAAGGGGCATAAGTAAGAAACTATTATTGCGGATGTGAAGCTGTTATCTGAGGGGGTAACCGTTATTTATGAAAACACAAGTGTTTCTACAGGAATTTGAAGTATTGCTCAAACAGCTGCAAAGCAAAAAGGGTATTTCTACCAAAAAGCGTTCTTTGACACGACGTATGGTCGAAAATCCCATTTTTCATCTTAATGAAAAACAGATGAAAAACTTGGCGCCTCATAATAAAGACGCCTTGAGTCTATTATTCGAAAAACTACATACTTTCGTATAATAGCCGCTATAGCGCCTAGGGAAAGCGGGCTATAGCGCCCTTTATTTTTCTTGTGCTCGCCGGAGGCGAGCACTCGGTGTTTTTTCGGGGGCTACACCCCCTGTTCCCCCGCTTTAGGCAT
>JAGYJO010000329.1 GCA_018402095.1 bacterium | reverse complement strand
CAAAACGCTTGGTCATAAAGTGGGCCCTATCGCCATCCAAAAGTAACTCGCTGGGTGAGACAGTGATGCCGGCATCTACGGCCATGAGGTAATAGGCATATTCCATACGGCCAAATCCTTGCGGGTCTCCAAATGTTTCTTTGTGACGATGGGATTCTGTGACACCGTCAAATTTGAGGACATAATGCGTAAATCCTTCGGGTAAAGACCCTTGCCCACTGCGTATTTCTGTTCGTGCGGCATTGATCCCAATGACAGCCTTTGGTCGTGCGCCGCCGGCGGAGGTGCCCACTTGCAGGATAGTTGCGAGTGCATCTTTTGTATCTTCTTTGAGATCTGCGCTGAGCTGGTTGCGTTGGTCCAAAATAGATTGGGCCATTTCTATCAACCCAGACAAGGCGATGGGCATGTTTTTGGTGTTTTTTTTCTCCAGCGACGGCGCATATTCGAGTGCGCCCATACCCCCGTGCCCGGTGTAGAGTAACCGCTCGAGTGCGGTAAAGGATGATTTTTCACGTCCGACACGGGCGAGCCAAGCATCGATCAGTGCATTGCCGAAATCATCGGGTAGGGTGTCTGCGAAGGTCCCGGGTAAACCTTTGTATGTTTCTCGTGAGAGGCTGGGGAATTGGTAGATTTGGTTGCTCAGGGGCATTTTGATGGGGCTGATTTGAATGCCTGTTTTGATCCAGTCGGGATGGTATTGGAAGGCTGAAACACCCGTTTGGCTGTCATAGGATAGGGCGCCGACGGTTTTTCCCCACAGATCTACACGGGCAAGGTTATGATTTACCATTCGGGGCTATCTTCTGTGGGGAGGGGGGCATGTTTTCGAGAAGCCCGTTGGCGTTTTTTTCCGGCCATTTTGAGGCGCTCAATGGGGCTGAAGGGGGTGTTGGGCAGCATGGTTTCCAGTGCGTCCAATTGGCCGAGACTACGCATGATGCCGATGATGACCTCAAGACGCGCTTTTCCTTGTATGGCACTACGGTAGGTGCCGTCGGAGATGCCCAGCTCTTGGGCGATGTCTTTTTGAGACTTGTTACTTTCTAGTCGCCGTTGTTCCAGTCGTTGACCTAAATTTTGGGCGATAGCGGTATTGCTCATACTGTAAATGTTATCGGTGTTCATGGTTTTCTTTAAGGCTCAATATTTTGCGGTTAAATCTTTATTTTTTATGATAGTACTTAATTTTTTGATGCTTGTGAAATCTTTTTAATAGCGTAATTCAAAGTGGGTGACTTCCGATTTTGCGAATAAGCGTATGGGTGGGCCCCATGTTCCTGTTCCTTTGGAGATATAGATTTGGCTGTTCCCAAAGGTGTAGAGGCCTGCGCTGAAA
>JAGYJO010000328.1 GCA_018402095.1 bacterium | reverse complement strand
TCCCATACCGTTGGAAAGGAGGTAGGCGAATTGCCCACGGGAGCAACAGACGGTGCGAATGACGGGTGTGAACTTAACCAAATAGAAGGCGCAACAGACGGCGAAAATGCGGGTTGTGGTGCTGGCACAAGATCCGATTGACCAGAGACCAAGGCATTGGTGAGCTCTAGATTGTTGTCATAACCCAATTCCCAAGCACCAAACTGCGTGATATTGAACCGTTCGTGTAAAACGGTGATTTTTTGAGCCACCGACTCGGGAGAAGGACATGTCGTATCACCGACAATTACTTCTCTGGTATTGGGGTCAACCGCAGCGGTTTTCAAAGAAAGACTATCAACAACCTCCCAGTACGGTTTCCTAGATACAGCGGAATCCGTGCTTTCTCCACAATAGAAATCTAGTTCAGCTTCTATTTTAGAGGGATCTGCACCCAAAGCAATCATTTCCGCGATAGCACCAGAAACGGAAAAGGGAATCGAATGATCCGCGTTCAAAATCCAAAGCGTTTGTTGTGGGGCATCTGACCTTGGATCAATAGGGCCATTGGCCTTGGCCTGAGTCCCAAAGTCATACCCCATATGTTTGTAATTGGTCACCAAATCATTTAGGGCAGGAAAATCATAATAGTTCAGATAATAGGCCGGTGTGACGGCAACAGATATTCCAAAATCTGAACCCAAAGTCGTTCTCAGCGCTTGTACAAAAAGAGTCAAACTCTCTTTTTGAGACGTTGTCTGCGGAAATTCCCAGTCAACGTCAATGCCAGTGACGCTTGGATTGGCGGTCAAATAGGTTTGTATACTATTCACCATGTTCGATCTAGACACAGGGTTTATGATCGCTGCCGTAAAGTCACTTGCCGTCGCCCCACCGACACTCACCCATAAATCTTGTGGTCCCGCTGTCATACTAGGAACCAATTCCATGAGTCGGGTCAACCCATCCCATGGCGTCACCGTTCCATCAGTTGCGGGAATCAAAAATGACGCAATGAGTCTCACCTGATCGAGAGACAAATTCAAAACTTGAGAATCTGTCATCCGCCATAAGTCTTCACCATAAACGCTGGGTAGCTTGGCCATAAGTTTACGATGCTGTGATTTCGAAAAAGGATGTTTTTCTGACTTCAAATCTTGGTGTAATTGGCTAAGCTCTTTCCTCAAATTCTGAGAAAGCGTTGTGCCTCGCAAAGCAGATTTTGCACGGACATTGCTAAACGTTGTAGATGAAAAAGCGGGTAGGGTATTAGTGACATGCATTGGATATCTACTTTCTCGGGAGTATTCCGACGAAGGTTCTTTTAGGCTAATTTTCTAATTTATCGTAATTTCTAAAAAAAAAT
>JAGYJO010000327.1 GCA_018402095.1 bacterium | reverse complement strand
CCCCTGGCGTAGGAAGTGGTTACACTAGGAATGGTACGGCGCATAGCCGGAACGAGATCCCCCCGGTATAATGCAAAAAAACAATTATAAAGGTGCACTATGGAAGCTTCAATTTGGGTAGACAAACAGATCAAACTAAAAGATTTGAATAATATGGCGGAAGGGACCTTGGCCCATTCTCTGGGAATCGAATTCACAGAAGTGTTGCCGCGGTCTATCAAGGGGCGCATGCCTGTCGATGAGCGTACTATCCAGCCTATAGGTATTTTGCACGGGGGCGCATCTTTGGCCTTGGCCGAAACATTGAGCTCCACAGCGGCCTACCTGACCATCGATCGGAAGCTGTATTACTGTGTGGGGATGGAAATCAACGCCAACCACATCAAGCAGGTAATGTCGGGTTGGGTGATCGGCGTTGCGGAGCCCATTCACTTGGGACGCAGTACCCAGATTTGGGGTATCAAAATTTATGATGAAGCCAATCGTCTGATTTGTATCAGCCGTATTACATTGGCGATACTATCTTTGTCCAAAGCGGTTAATCGGATTTAACGCTTTTTTGCTCGGCGGGTGGTTCGGTTTAAAATCCCCCTTTCAATTAAAGGGGGATGCTCGAACCCGTCGTTCTGCCCAAAGTCAGATCCGCGAAAGGTGTTTGGGTGGGGTTTTTAAATGGATTGTGCTCTTTGAATTCCGCATAATCCCGTGGCGAGAAATTGCTTGGGTAACGTGCCTGCTCTCTTGGTTGTCAAAAACCCTCTTTTGGGGGTAATCTTAGTTTTTAATTTTGCTATTTAAGGAGTTTATCAATGCCTACCCAAATCGCCATTTCGCAGCTAGAAAAAATGGGAATTTCTGGCGTGCCACAGGTTTTTCATAACCCCTCTTATGATGAATTATTCGCTCATGAAACCGCTTCTGATTTGGTGGGCTACGAAAAAGGGCAGATCACAGAGTTTGGTGCCGTTTCTGTAGGTACCGGTAAATTCACAGGTCGTTCTGCGAAAGACAAGTACATTGTCAAAGATGCGAACAGTGAATCTTCTGTATGGTGGGCGGATGCTGGCTCTGACAACAAAGCGTTGTCGCCAGAAGCATGGGCGCACTTGAAAGAGCTATCAGTGGCGCAATTGTCAGAGAAAAAATTGTATATTATTGATGGCTTTTGTGGTGCTAACCCTGAGACCCGTATCTCTGTACGGTTGATCACTGAAGTGGCATGGCAAGCACACTTTTTCAAAAATATGTTTATTCGTCCTTCACAAGAAGAGTTGGCGGGGTTTGTGCCCGACTGGACTATCTTGAATGCATGTAAAGCCGTTTGTTCTGATTTCGAAAAATGGGGATT
>JAGYJO010000326.1 GCA_018402095.1 bacterium | reverse complement strand
AGTGTTAATCAACCCTGGTGAAGATGCCTATGTGACGTTGGTTTGGAAAGGTGAAAAAGCCCCATCTTCTGAAAAAGCGTACCGTGTAGTTAGCTCCGAAGTCCCTTTTCAAGACGGCTCTAAATTTCAATCGGGTAAGATTCAATTGGTGGTTGGTCGGCGTTTCCTTCATGCGGCTTATGTGTGTCCGCCTAAAGTGAAGGCGCATATTGCTTTGAATGCATTGACCGTTTCTGCCAATGGAACGTCTACAGACTTGGTGGTGACTCTTGAAAATGTGGGCAAAGCCCATCAAATCGTATCTGATTTCGGTGTGAGTATCACAAACTATGTGGAGGATGGGCGGGTGATACCTTTGGATAAACCGGTCCTGTTAAAAGATCCGGCGTTTCGCAAGCGCGTGAATTTGTTGGTGGGTGGGCGTCGTCAGTATGTTATCCCTTGGCCAGCGGGGTTGCCAAAGAAGGAATTGCGGGGTGTCGTGACGGATGTTCGTTAATGGGTTCCCACGACGGGGTATTATCGTTGGTGCTTTTTTAGGTCTTTGTTTATGGGCGACGGATTGCCGAGCTGTGTCGACGATGTCTATCAATGACACGATCGGGGTTGATGCCTTATCCAATTTGACGGCGGGAAATACGGATAAAATTCTCGCGAAAATCACGATTAATAGTCTTCAGTCAGAATCTCCCGATGGCTTTACTTTTGGTGTTTCGAGCTTAAATAGCGGTAAACTGCTTCGCGTAACCGTTCCTTCCCCATTGGCGTATTCAGCCACAGGATATACGGGAGATGAAGCCAACTATACCTTTACGATGGTATCTGGTAGCGGAACCTTGGGTGCTACGGAGCCGACACTGCCTGTGGCGCATGAGTTGTCCACCCCAATTTCTTTGTCTTTTGAGACGGTTACGGGCGATACCACGGATAAAGTGTATGATTTTTCATTTACGGTGCCTGCCAAATCATCCTTGTTTTCCGGGACCTTTGGCGACACTCTGACTGTGACGATTTCGGATATTTAATGAGGTAAAAGGGTGTTGTGTTTGTATATAAATAAGGGTGTTTCTGTGTTGATTGAAGTCAAAGGATGAGGGCTTTCTTCTGTCGTGGTTTTTTGTTTTCTTTGCGCGGCGGTTTGTTGTGTCTTGTCTTTTGTATGGCTTTGTTTGCCGGGAAAACAGTTGTCGCTGAACCAAGCTACGCGGAGATTTACGAGAAGGTTTTCAAAAAACCTTTTGTCAAAACGATCCAGCTATATGAATCCAATTTGGTTGTTAATGGTCGTTTTTTCGGTAGGGTGACTTTGCTGGCTGCGGCAACGGGCTGAACGCCATGCTGTCGTACATGTG
>JAGYJO010000325.1 GCA_018402095.1 bacterium | reverse complement strand
TGGTGAATCACATTTTCAAAGAGTACAATATTCAAGGTGTGATTCATTTTGCTGCCGAGAGCCATGTCGACAACTCCATATCGGGACCTCGGGTATTCGTTGACACCAATATCATTGGCACATTCGTCCTATTAGAAGCGGCGCGACACGCGTGGATGACAGGCCCCCACAAAACCAAAGATCATGCCTACCACAATAGGTTTCACCACGTTTCAACCGATGAGGTGTATGGATCACTGGGCGAAACAGGCGCCTTCACAGAAGAAACGCCTTACGCGCCAAACTCCCCCTATAGCGCAACAAAGGCCGGTAGTGATTTTATCGTTCGGAGCTACTTTCACACCTATGGCCTCAATGTCGTCACCACCAATTGCTCCAACAACTTTGGACCCAAACAGCACAAAGAAAAACTTATTCCCACCATTATGCGCAAAGCACTCGCCAATGAAGCGATCCCCATTTATGGTGATGGTCAAAATGTACGCGACTGGCTCTACGTGCTAGATCACTGCGAAGCCATCGACCTTGTTTTTCACCAAGGGAAATCAGGCGAAACCTACAACATTGGCGCTGAAAACGAAGTTCAAAACCTAAAACTCGCCCAAAAAATATGCCAAACCCTCGACACACTCAGACCCCGCAGTAACGGCGAGAGCTACACAACACTACTTACATTCGTGCCGGACAGACCCGGACATGATCAACGCTATGCCATCGATGCCACCAAGATTCAAAATGAACTCGGATGGCGATCAAACACACCCTTTTCAGATAGCTTGCGCACCACCATTCAGTGGTATCTAGACGCTAAGTAACTGGGATTAGAACCAACCCGCCACAGTAAGCTGTGGCGGAATTCTCAACACATCTTACGACTTACGAAACCAGTATGTCTGACCTGCACCCGTAATCACCATCGCCTGTGCATGCCAGGAACCCTGCTCGAAACGGCCCATCTCATATCCCAATGAAGACAAAAACTTCAGCGTTTCAGAAACACGAATACCCGCGCGAAGACTCATTTCTGGATCAATTTCAATGAGCAGCACAGGGCTATGCGTCTCAAGAAAATGTTTTGCACCCCGCAACACATATCCTTCATGACCTTCCACATCTATTTTGATAAATCGACACAATTTTTCTGGATTATGCTGATGAATCAAAGCATCCAATGTCTCAATATCTATTTCTCGTGACACGGATGCCTGATCCAGATCCGGCATCCCAATATAAGAGAGTCCGACTTGGGGCACACCAAAAAAATCCAATGGCGTCACCATAGTCCGTTTTGTTTTTTCAGAAGACAACGCAAACGGAAAAACAACAACCTGAGACAGACCCAAACGATTCAGAACCAAT
>JAGYJO010000324.1 GCA_018402095.1 bacterium | reverse complement strand
AGCGATATTCTCTGGTTTGATTTGACGGTTACTTGGCCCACCACGTCCTTTGTGTACAAGTCCTTCCGCTCCCTCGATTTTGTATTTCTTTTTCAGCCGTTGAATTTGCCTTTTGCTCACACCGAGCAATTGACTCGCGTGTCGATGCTGAATTTCTCCTGTTTTTAGCCTCTCTAAAACAGAAATACGTACCATTTCTTTTTTGCTCATCCGTATCAGTTCTCCCATGTGTATTTGCCTCCTATCCCTCCCAGTTTACCCGAGCTCTCAAAAAGCCTACTAACTGAGGGGGGGTGACATTTCTATTCGTGCATGGGGGTGACATTATTACTTGGGGCTAACAGTGAGGCTGCTGGCTCTTTTGATACCAGCTTCCTCACGTTATACTTGCCGGGCCTGTCTATATTTGAATGCTTAAAGGATGACCACTTATTATGGAATTGACCACCGCCACAGCTTTGCTGATTAAACCGAACTTCCCGTTTATCCAATGGATAAAGTCTGTTCATAAAGGCAGCGAATTCGAGGAAGACATCGTAGGTATTCTGAAAGAGAAGTCGCAGGAAGAGGGGCACCTCTATGTGGTGGAAGAGGGTATTGATACAGATGCGCTCGGAGATTTTTTGGCTGGGGACTTCATGCGTTTCTTGGAAATGGAGTTGGAACTCTGGCAAATTGATCCCGAACTTTGGCCTGTGCATCGCACCTATGATTTGTTTCGGAAGTGGTTTTCGGTTGTGGTCTTGGAGTATGTGATTCGTCCCAATTCAGGCGTGTAACTTTGCTTGAATTGTAGGTGTTGGCGCGCGGTTTGTTTCTAGGAAATTATTGCGCTTCATTCAAAAACGCCGCTTGTCGCAAAGGGGTATATTTTGCTACGATTTAGACTTACTTGGGTCGGGCCAATGTCAGGTGTAAAAAGCGGCTAAGTCCGCTTTTTTTTATTTTTTCGCGAGGTATTTTGGACGACTAATGGTTTAGCGATCCTTTTTGTTTTGTGAAGTAGAGGGTTTCCATGATTTTAATAGATAATTTTAGTCAGGTTGTTGCACAGATTGAATCTGAGCGCGGCGTGTCACGTGATGTATTAGCAGAAGCGATTGAGCAAGCCTTGGTGGCTGCGTGTCGCAAAAAGTTTGATGAGGATGCGATTCTCGAAGCTGTTTTGGATAGAGATACCGGCGAAGCCACGATCTTTCAGGTCAAAACAGTTGTAGAGACAGTGTATGATGATTATCTGGAAATCACGTTAGCCGATGCGCAAAAAATGCATCCGCAAGCGGAGCTGGATCAAGACTTACGCTTTGACGTGACGCCACGGGACTTTGGTCGTATCGCAGCCCAAACAGCGAAACAGGTGATCGTGCAACG
>JAGYJO010000323.1 GCA_018402095.1 bacterium | reverse complement strand
AAACAGGCCCCAAAGTAGGCTCTTTTGATGGCGGATTCGGCGCCAGCTACATGGCCCGTATCGTGGGCCAAAAACGCGCCAGAGAAATTTGGTTTTTGTGCCGCCAATACAATGCCGCACAAGCCTTCCAGATGGGCCTCGTCAACGCCGTCGTCCCCTACGAAGAGCTCGAAAGCGAAACCCTCAAGTGGTCCCTCGAAATGTTGCAACATTCCCCGATTGCACTGCGTTGCCTGAAAGCCGCGCTCAATGCCGACTGCGATGGCCAAAGCGGTCTACAAGAACTGGCTGGAAACGCCACCATGCTCTACTACATGAGCGAGGAAGGCCAAGAAGGCCGCGACGCTTTTGTCGAGAAACGCAGCCCCGATTTCTCCAAATTTAAACGTCACCCCTAAATCGTCACCATGTCGGTAATTGCCTGCCCTATAGCCGAAACAGCGAAGCATCACCCGGAGACCGTGGCCATCGCCAGTCTCCGGGAAGTCGTGACTTATGGGCAGCTTCACCGACGCATTTGTGAATACCAAGCGGGCCTAAAACCACTACAGCTCCGAAGCTGTGCCCTATATGCGCCCACAAGTATCGAGAGTATCGCATGTCTCTGGGCAATGTTTCGCGAAGGGATCACGGTTTTTGTCCTACATCTGCGACATGAGATTCAAACCTTGGTACCCTACCTACACACCTGTGAGATCACACATGTTGTCCACGACAACCTACCGGAAACAACGCCTGATTTTCCGTTTGGCTTGCTACCCTTGTCTCAGCTCCGCAAACCTAGCCCAAACCAACACCCCGCGATTTGTTTGAACCCTATCAGCACCTACATCATGACCTCTGGGTCCAGTGGCAAACCCAAGATTGCCGCACATACCTTTTCTCAGCATATGTACAGTGCATTGGGGATGAACACCCATCTGGTATTTGGCCCCACGGATCAATGGTTACTAACGCTCCCCCTTTTTCACGTGTCTGGATTGGCCATTTTGTTTCGCTGTTTTTTCGCAGGTGCCACAGTACTATTACCAGATCAGGGGGTACCACTCCGTCACCTCATGTCAGCATTGCAACCCTCACACCTCTCCGTCGTTCCCTATCAGCTCAAGCAACTGGACCATATCGACGACATCACCAGGCAAAAAATCCGAGCCATCGTCCTCGGCGGCAGCGCCTGCCCAGAACCTATTCTCAAAGCCGCACACCAGAAAGGCCTCCCTGTTTTCAACAGCTACGGCATGACAGAGATGAGCGCGACGATCACCTGCAACGATCGGCCCAATGCCAGCTCCGGCAAAGCGCTCCCCTATCGCGAGATCAAAATCACCGAAACCGGGGAGATCGCCGTACGTGGCAAATCCTTATTTTCAGGATATCTGTCAGAAGGG
>JAGYJO010000322.1 GCA_018402095.1 bacterium | reverse complement strand
TCGGCATGATTGCCGGCAGGCGATTGCTGCACGTGAAACGTCGAATGATTTAACTGTCAGCTATGCGCAGAGAGATGACCCTGCAAAACTGCAAACTATGCCCGCTCTTCACGACACACCCGGCCCATTGCTGACATTTGCTTAAAGGCTGGGTGCTGCAGCGCAGACACCCCAAATTCTCTGTCCGCCTATCTTGCTGGACTTTATTTCAAAGACCTTCGGTGGAGCAATTTAACCAACATCCAAAGTCATTTTTGCGCGTAGAATTAAATCCCTCGATTGGCAACCTGACGAAGTCAGACTTCGCCAAAGCTTACAACAAGCGATAGGCCAATACGATTTTCCACCAAGTAGGCCAATACCTGACTGTCGACAGACATCATGACATTGAAAAACACAAACTTTTCTTGTCGAAATGTATGTTTAACCCAAATGCCATTTTTTGCATTCTCTCTGCCAGCATGTCACGCCTGACACGGTAAAAATAGGTCCAGACTAGAATAAGATGAATATCCACGAAACCATCTACACAGAAGAGCCCTTCAATACCGTTTCGTTTTCCAAGAACGATATTTTGCGCACTAACATCATTTGTTGGCATGTAAAATCGTAGCAGAAGGTCAACAAAGTTGTTCATCATCTCTATTTTCTTAGCCGATATGCCGATGGTCTGATGTAAATTTGCCAAGGTTGGACCAATATTGACACCATCGAGTGTAATCTTTTCAGAAATCTGGACCACCCCAATATTTGACTGCGCAAAACCATAAATCTTGCTGATCGGCAGTTTGTCGAGGTCATCATACTCGGCAAGACAGGTGTCCACATAAGCGCGGTATTCTTTCCTGATGATCCTATTTGTGCTCTCTGGAAACCTACGCAGCATCCATCCTTTTAAACCTGACTTACGTTCTAGTTCCTCACCTTTCTTTTGTCGCTTGAAAACAAAATTGGGATAGTTCAGATGCCCGTAAACAAACCGCTCGCCCCCTTCAGAAACAAGATCAGCAGGGCCAAAGGTGAGGCCAGAAAAATCCAACTGGTTCAACGTTGCCATTCTTTTTGTAGTCCTCTGCTCTGCAACAAAACGTCTACAGTTTTGCCTATTTTAAGATATTTTCACTTGCTTTGCTTCATCGGCATGAAAAATCAATCAGATATCCAATAGACCTTCACTAGTGTTCCGAATCCGACTAAAGGTACCCTCAATCGTCGCAGGAGGCGTCGCTCTGCTCCGAGAAGCACAGGTTCTGAAGCCCCGGCACGCGGGAATCTTTTGTCGGATGTAGAACACTAGTGTTCCGAATCCGACTAAAGTTACCCTCAATCGTCGCAGGAGGCGTCGCTCTGCTCCGAGAAGCACAGCTTCTGAAGCCCCGGCACGCGGG
>JAGYJO010000321.1 GCA_018402095.1 bacterium | reverse complement strand
TGTTGTGCGCGAAACATTGCCCATTCAACGGGATTTAGGGCCTCGTTTTTGGACCGCGTATGAGGCTTGTCAGATTGCGCGTAGCAATGGAACTTGTACAGCTGAACAACTGATTGTGTTTCAGATTACCAATCGGGTTGTAGCGCTATTTGCTTTCAAACCAGGATCTGAAAAGCCGTCTATTGGGAGTTATGCAAGTAAGTTGGGTTTGTCGCCACCAACCCGTTTGGCTGTTGGCAAAGAGTTGCTACGGTTGTACCACCATTGTTATCCAGAAAGTTCTTTTGTTTCTTTTTCAAGGATGCTATCTGAATTTACCCCAGCACTTCCAAATTTGGGCGGTAGTCGCTATCAATGGACGTATCCCAAGCCGGTAAAGGCGGCGTCGGCTCAAAAAAGTAAAAAAAGTGGACCGGTTGCAGTGCCAGTAGCAGACGTGCCTGAGGTGCCCCAGGGTGTGTCGTGGATCAAAGATGTAAGAAAAGCGCTTGAAGAGGTGCTGAGTAAATACAAACTTGATGTCGATCCGCTACGGAAATAAGACCATGGTTTAGGAAAATTGGGACCATTGGAAGTCTATATCCAGACGGCCTATGCCGTTCGAAATGAGATGGAGCGTCTTCTGCTACACTTCCATTTGGAAGGAAAGAAAGTGAGGCCATCCTTTGCACCGATTATGATTTCAGATGTTGCGACGATCACTCCCAAACTGACGACCTATGGTATGACATGTATTTCCAGTGTGTTTCTGGATTTTCAAAAACGATTGGCCAAAATTCCGTTGCAAGTCTTGATGTCTGAAACGGGTTATTTTGAATATCGGTCTTTGATCACAGACCACTTGCTGCCAGGTTTTCAGCCAGAAACATTTATGGTGGCACAACCTCGACCAGGAAGTGGCGTATTTCTTTTCACAGAAAGCATGCCCAATAGCACGCAGTCCCGATTGTCGAATTTTTCGGAAACCTTTGCGGCTACGATCAAATCGCTGCGGGGACCCACCCATTTGGTCTTGATTGATGCGACGTTGTCTGAATTTAATGATCCTGAGGTCAGTGAGCTATTGCAGATGATACGTCCTTTTGCGTTGCAAGAAAAATTTCAAGTGGTCGTCATGCAGAGCTTGGCCAAATACTTTCATTTTGGAACCGATTTGTTTCCGGGTGGTCTTTTTGGTGTGTGTCGTTTTAATAAATTGGATGAGCCAGAGACCAGTGGATTGGAAGCCGGTGCGTCTCAAAAATCAGAAGCATCACAAATGGAAGGTGCGGAACTCGTGATAGGTACGGGCAAAAAAAACCTCTTTGGCGCCAAAAACCGTGCGACACGTGCGGCTACTCGGATACCTATTCCGATTGCAGCTACAGTGCCTGAGGATCACACAGAGGATGTCTT
>JAGYJO010000320.1 GCA_018402095.1 bacterium | reverse complement strand
AAGGACTGACATATTTCAACGCATCAGAAACATGTTTGCGGACCAACCAGATCATTTTTTGGGAGGCGTCAGTGGATGCTGAAATCCACTGCGTCATCCCTTGCTCTTGGCAAAGGGTTTTGATTTTTTGAATATCTTCTTGGACAACAGCGGGATCGCCATCACATTGGAAAAGAACATAAGCGCCGCCTTCGGGAAGGGTATGTCCGAGTAGGGAGGAGACGGCTTGGACACAGGCTGAATCCATGAATTCTGCGACTGCGGGTTGTACCCCTGATTGGAGCACCGCTTGCAATCCGGCCAGCGCGTCGTCGATCGTCGCGTAGACGGCCATTGCGTCTTCCCAGGCTTTGGGTTTGGGCAATAACCGGAGTGTGATTTTGGTGATGACGGCCAAGGTACCTTCGCTGCCAATGAGGAGGCGCATGATGTCTAGACCCGCGACGTTTTTGTAGAGTTTGCCGCCATAGCTAAAGGGTGTTCCATCGGCGTAATAGCCAGACAAGCCGGTAACATAATGACCCGTTACCCCATACTTGAGACAGCGTGGGCCGCCGGCGTTTTCGGCAATATTGCCGCCCAGGGTGCAGATATCCAAGCTGGCGGGGTCTGGGGGGTAAAACAGGCCTACGGCCTCCACGGCTTCTTGTAGCTTGGCGGTGATGACACCTGGCTCTACCACGGCCATACGGTTGGCGGTGTCGATTTCCAAAATGCGATTCATCCGTTCAAAGGACAGTTGGACACCGCCATGAATAGCGATGGCGCCGCCGGTGGTGCCTGTGCCGGCGCCACGGGGAACAATGATGATGTTGTTTTCATGCGCCTTGCGGAGAATTTGTCCGACCTGTTCTTCCGTTTCGGGGTATAGAACGGCATCTGGTGTGGCGCGAATGCCTGGGGACTTGTCGCTTGCGAAGGTTTCGCGTTCTTCAAGTCCCAAGACAAACTGGTGTTCAGCGAGAAAATCAAATACCTGTTGCATCAGATTTACTCAGCTAAAAAGTGGAATTGTGTGCGACGATTAGCCATTGGCGTCGTCGAAGTCGTAATCCAGGTCTACTTCTTTAACAACGGGTTGTTCCAAATCTTGGTAGTCGTAATTTAGTTTTGTCGTGAAATCTTCACTGACATAGCGGAGTTCTTCGCTGACCTGGTCTTCTGATTTGTCTTTGCAAAGGTTGCATGTTTTCCAAATCATACCGTGCATACACTGTAGATAACTAATTGTGGACATGGGGCGCCTCCATATTGGGTGTATATATATAGTTTAGATGAAAAGGCAGCGTAACTGAGGTGTTCGTCTCAAAGCAAGTTTTTTTTGAATATACCCGTTCCAAAATGAACCCAGCGTCCAAATCGCTATGGTCACATATAAGAATATGCTCCCGTCACGATT